>QHZM01000135.1 GCA_003224665.1 Acidobacteriota bacterium | reverse complement strand
CGTGCCCCCGCGCTACAAATTTTTCTTAGCCCAACCTTCAATCTGTTCGAGAGCTTTGCGGATATTCGCAACCGAATTGGCAAAGGAGAACCGCAAGTAACCCTTGCCCCATTTCCCGAACGCGGTGCCTGAAAGGCAGGCCACGCCTGCCTCGGTGAGCAGGGCGTCGGCGAGCGACCGCGAGTCGCGTTTCGTGTCGCCGATATTGGGGAAGGCGTAAAAGGCGCCGTGAGGCGTTCGACAGCGGAACCCGGGGATGCGGTTCAGTCCCTCGATGATCAAACCGCGCCGCCGCCGAAATTCCCCGACCATTCTCTCGACGCTCGCCTGGTCGCCGCGCAAGGCCTCGACTCCGGCGAGCTGAGTAAAGCTCGCCGTGCAGGAATTCGAATTCGTCATCAAGAGTGCGACTTGCTGGGCGAGATCGGCTCGCATCACGCCGTAACCCAGCCGCCAGCCGGTCATGGCGTAAGTCTTCGAAAAGCCGTCCAGGATGATCGTCCACTCTTTCATTCCCGGGAACTGAGCCAGGCTTGTGGCCTCCCCCTCGTAAATCAGCCGGCTGTAAATTTCATCCGAAAGAACAAAAATCTCGCGGCCCTGAAGCGCGTCGGCCAGAGCGGCGAGCTCGGCGCGGCTCATCACTCCGCCCGTCGGGTTATGGGGTGAATTCAAAATGATGAGTCGAGTGCGGTCCGTGATCTTTTCCAGAATTTCGTCAGCGTCCACGTCGAAATCCCGGTCCTCGCGGAGCGCGTAAGGCACCGGCTGTCCGCCGACGAATTCGATCATGGATTCGTAGATGGGAAACCCGGGATTGGGGTAGAGGACTTCATCGCCCCGTTCGACGACTGCCAGGATCGTGAAGGACATGATGGGCTTTGCGCCCGGAGTAATCACGACCTCGGCGGGGTCAACCGGAATGCCGCGACGCCTGGCGGCGTCTTCGGCGACGGCCTCGCGGAGCTGGGGCAGCCCGGCGGGCGGGCCGTAATGCGTCCAGCCTTCGCGCAGGGCGCGCGCGCAAGCCTCGACGATGTTGGGAGCGGTGGGGAAGTCGGGTTCGCCGATTTCAAGGTGAATAATCTCCCGGCCACGTGCCTCGAGTTCGCGGGCCCGCACCAGGACTTCGAAGGCCCCTTCGGTGCCGAGCCGCGACATCCGTTCCGCCAGCCGGAGCTTGCGGACCGCTGTGGTCATGGGAAGCTTCCCCGTCCCCGAAGAATGCCAGATTATCGCCAACGCAAGCGATTGTCGAGGGCATGAAGGAGCGCCGCGGCGCGAGATGCGTCTGCCGTTCCGACAGCTTGGGAGTGCCACGGATCCGAGCAGCTCGAGCGCGGGGGGCTAGGGGTCTCCGCGCCGCTTGCCTCTCTTATTTCGGCTCGGTCAGCCGGTTGTAACTTTTCAGCACTTGTTTCAGCCGGTCGTGCGGGATGGCTTCAACTTGATGGTCATCGATTCCGGTCATTGTTTCTGCGGCCACGAGTGCGTTGACGATGGCTTCTTCCACCGCTTCGACCGTGGCCTCAAAAAGAGGGCCCATCCGGTCGTTCGGAACCATTTGGAGCTGGCGCAGGCCGACGGGCTTCGCGGCGTCCGGGTTGGCCGTCGAGAATGCGATGAAGATATCGCCGGAGCCGTTTCCGGAAACGCTACCCGTGCGCGCAAGTCCAAGAGCGGCGCGGCGCGCCAGGCGCTTGAGTTGGTGAGGCAGCAGAGGCGCGTCTGTCGCGATGACAATGATGATTGACCCTGTTTCCTGCTCGCGCTGCCCGAGGTTTTGAGCCCGAATCCTGCCGCCGGGGATTTCGCGCCCCACGGATACGCCCGCGATGCGGAGCTGCGCCCGCAGGCCGCAATTGCACTGGACCAACGCGCCGACGGTGTACCCGCCCTGCCTCGCGTCGAGCGCGCGCGAGGCCGTTCCGATGCCGCCCTTGAACTCGTAGCAAATCATTCCCGTCCCGCCGCCGACGTTTCCTTCTACGACCTTCCCTGGCGACGCCTTCCCAATGGCCTCGAAAACATCCTCGCGCTTGACGTGGAATCCGTTGACGTCGTTCAGGAAACCATCATACGTCTCCGCCACGACGGGGAGAGACCACCAGTACTCGGACCCGGCGGGTCGCCCGTGCTCCACTCGCCAGGCAACGACCGAGTCCCGCACCACGCCCACGCTGTGAGTGTTGGTAATCATGATGGGCCCTTCGAGGAAGCCCGACTCTTCGACCCACGTCGTCCCGGTCATTTCTCCATTACCGTTCAGCGAAAACCATCCGGCGAAAACCTGGTCATCTGACTTCTTGCCGCGTGGCAGGATGGCCGTCACGCCGGTCCGAACAGGCCCTTTCCCGACGACAAGCTTCCCGCTTCCGGAGATCAGCGTTGCATGCCCCACTTCGACGCCCCGGACGTCCGTAATGGCGTTCAGAGCGCCGGGCGTCCCGTCGAAGGGAATACCCAGATCGCGGGCGCGAGGTTTTGTTTGAGCGGCCATGACTGTGGTGAGCAGGAGGAAAAAAGCAACCTCGAATGCGATGAGTCTCGAGCAAGAAATTTTCATTGATTCACCTCATGAGCAGCGGCGAGCGCGATGGCTGGCCTGCTGCGCCCGGCTTGATTTGTTTCCGGCCACGCTGCGCAAGTTTGTGCGCGCCGGTCTTCGCCATGGGCTTGTGCCCCCAGGCTGAATCGTTTCCGATTGAATCTATCGAGCAGGGCCTCTATTATCACCCGCCGCAACAGCGGTCAATCAGGCCAGGGAGACGATGCCACTCGGGCATCCCCTGGTGCCAGAGCTCCCGGGAGACCTCTTCGCGAAGGACCGTCGTGAGCAACGCGCCTCAGCCGAGTCTAGTCCGGGCGATCGGGCGGTGGAGCTTGGTGGCGCTCATCGTCAACTCCACCGTCGGGAGCGGCATCTTCGGCCTTCCCTCAATCATCGCGGGGCTGACCGGCCCAGCCAGCCCTTTCGCTTATCTCGTGGCCGCGGCCGGGATGGCGCCCGTCCTGATTTGTTTTGCCGAGGTAGCCTCACGCTTCCGGGAGGCGGGAGGCCCCTATCTTTACGCGCGGCGCGCGTTCGGCCGTTTCGTCGGGATCGAAATCGCCTGGCTGACTTTGCTCGCGCGCATCTCGGCGGCGGCAGCGAACGCCAATTTGTTTGTGATCTACTTCGGGGAGTTCTGGCCGGGCGCGAAGAGCTTTGCGGCGCGCCTCGCAATTCTCGCGCTGCTTCTTGGCCTGCTGGCCGCAGTGAACTATTTTGGCGTAAGCGCGGGAACGCATCTGAGCAATTTCTTCAGCGTTGCAAAACTCCTGCCCCTGGTTGTTTTCACCGGAGCAGGTCTATTCTTTGCGCGGTTCAGCAATTTGTCTTTACATTCTTTGGCCGGCAGCCGTGAGTGGCTCGACGCGGTGCTGCTCTTGGTCTTCGCCTACGGCGGGTTCGAGGGTGCGTTGATCCCGATGAGCGAGGCCCGAGACCCCCGGCGCGACGCGCCTTTTGCGCTCCTCACGGCTCTCGCTCTCACCGCAGTGATTTATACGGTCGTCCAGGTGGTCGTGAGCGGCGTCCTGCCCGACGCGCAGCAAACGGACCGGCCTCTCGCGGCCGCGGCTCAGTTGTTTCTGGGTCGCGGCGGCGCGGTCCTGATCGGGGCGGGCGCGTTGCTCTCAGTTTACGGCCTGCTCGGTTCCATGATGCTTTACGTCCCGCGGCTTCCCTATGCGCTCGCGGAACAAGGCGA
>QHZM01000134.1 GCA_003224665.1 Acidobacteriota bacterium | reverse complement strand
GAATGTCGTTTCCCGGAAAGGATGCGGCGCCGGCTCCAGAACTGATTGATGCCTTAATGGAATGCGCGAGGTGCCAGCATCGGGAGCTAGTGCAACTGACCACAGAGGAGTATCGGTCCCTCATCACACGACTGTGGTCGACTCGTGAGTGCCCGAAGTGCAAAGAGTTGACAGAGTGGAAGTTTGGCTTTGTCGAGGCCGAAGTCGCGGAGGCGCCGAGGCCTACAGGCCACCAGACGGCCGCGACGCCGCCTTCGGCAAAACGGCGGGCGGAGCGGTTCACCGTGAATCTTCCCCTGCGCATCCGCCTCCAGAATGGCCGGGAAGAGGTCGCGCAGATGGAAAACCTCTCCAAATCCGGACTCTGCTTTATTTCCACACTGGACATGAGAGAGGCCGAGCATATTCACGTCACTATCCCTCAGGGACCGAGCGGCATTCAGAAGGGGGTTGAGGCGCGGGTCGTCTGGAGAGGGGCGCTCGAGGGCATGAATAGAATGGTCTACGGAGTAGAATTGGACGAAGAGATTGAGGAGCCCGCGCCCGAAAGAAAACCATCTCGCACAACCTCGTAGCTCTGCGTCCGCGTTTACCTAATAGCTCTGCTCAATCGGTCGCATTAGATCGGGATTCTTGATCCAGCCTTCGACAAGTTCGCGGGAGAAACGATCCATTTCCGGACTTACAGATAGGCGGTTCAGCGCAGCTATCAGCTCTATTCGGGTTTAAAACCGTTGGATGCTTCCGCAAGTTCTTAAGGTAATAGTCAAACATTCTGAGGATCTCGCTCCTCCCAATCTGCTTCGACTCGGAAAGATATCCAAGGAACTCAAAAACGTTTAAGTAATCTGTAAACTCCCTCCGTATTGACCATTTCCGAAATCTTCTGTTTGTCGTCGCCATCCAGGACGTCCCTTGCGCTCTTGAGTTCCGACCGTTCGTAGAACTTTTCGTACAACTCCTTCATCCATTTTACCTTCTCCAGCCTAACGCTTTGACGATAGGTGGAGAGACCCATTAACGCCGCGACGGCCCCTGCCGCAATCGCGACCACCTGGATAATCGGCCTTATGGCCTCGACATATTTAACAAGGGTGTTCCAACACATCTGCGACTACTCAGAATCTTCAACGTCCCATTCGCGAATGTCCACGAAATGTCCGGCCACCGCCGCGGCGGCCGCCATGATCGGGCTCACCAGGTGAGTTCGCCCTCCCTTGCCCTGGCGGCCTTCGAAGTTGCGGTTCGACGTGCTGGCGCAGCGTTCGCCGCTCGGCAGGACGTCCGCGTTCATCCCGATGCACATGCTGCAGCCGGCGTCCCGCCATTCGAATCCCGCGCCGCGGAAAATCCTGTCGAGCCCTTCCTTTTCCGCCTGCGCCTTCACCATCATGGAGCCGGGCACCACCAGCGCCTGCTTCAGCGCGCGGGAGACCTGCTTGCCCTCGACCATCCGCGCCGCCTGGCGCAGGTCTTCGATCCGCGAGTTGGTGCACGAGCCGATAAATACGCGGTCAATGGGGATGTCCACCATGGGCGTCCCCGGCGCGAGGCCCATGTACTCGAGGGCGCGCTCTGCCGCCCGGCGATCGACCGGGTCGCTGAAGGAGCTCGGATCGGGGACGCGCCCGGTCACGTCCGTCACCATGCCGGGGTTGGTGCCCCAGGTGACCTGCGGGGCAATCTTCATCGCGTCGAGTTCCACGACGCGATCGAAGACGGCACCCGGGTCCGAGGCGAACGATTTCCAATATTCCACGGCCACTTCGAAATCTTTTCCGCGGGGCACGAAGGGACGCCCTTCGACGTACGCGAACGTGGTCTCGTCCGGCGCCACCATGCCGGCGCGCGCGCCGCCCTCGATGGTCATGTTGCACACGGTCATGCGGCCTTCCATTGAAAGCGTGCGGATGGCTTCCCCGGCGTATTCGATCACGTGTCCGTTTCCGCCGGCGATGCCGATCCTGCCGATGATGGCCAGGACCAGGTCCTTCGCTGTGACGCCTCTCGGCCTCTGTCCCCCGACGTTGACGAGCATCCTCTTCGATTTGAATTGAGACAGGCACTGGGTGGCCAGCACGTGCTCGACTTCGCTCGTGCCGATGCCGAAGGCCAGCGCTCCGAGCGCTCCGTGCGTCGAGGTATGGCTGTCGCCGCAAACGATTGTTTGGCCCGGCTGCGTGATCCCGAGTTCCGGCCCGATGATGTGCACAATGCCCTGTTGGCGGCTGTGCATGTTGAACAGCAGGATCCCCGTTTCACGGCAATTCCGCTCGAGCGCCTCGAATTGCGCCGCCGCGTTGGCGTCCAGGATGGGCAGGTCCCGGTCCTTCGTGGGGACCGAGTGGTCCATCACGGCGAAAGTCAGGTCAGGCCTCCGCACCTTGCGCCCCGCAAGCTTCAGCCCCGCGAACGCCTGTGGGGTGCTGACTTCGTGGATGAAGTGCCGGTCGATGTAGATCAGCGCCGGCTGCCCGGGCTCTTCATGCACCAGGTGCGCGTCCCAGATTTTTTCGTATATTGTGCGCGGTGGCATTGCACTCATTTCACGGTCTCAAATTTCCCTTTGAGGCCCGATTATACGCCCGCCCCTGGCTTCGATTCAAACTTCGGTTGTTTCCGTCTCTCCGCCACGATTCGGCCGCGCGGAGTGGGAAAGCCCCGCGGGATGGCGCAAAGGCGGGGCCAGCTCGGGCTCAGGTTCAGGCGTCCGATCCGCGGATCAACTTGACGGCGCCCGGCAGGGACTCGTCTTTTTCCGGAGCGGCAACCGCCTCCTTCTCGGGCCCCTGCTCCTGGACCTCCTCACCTTCCCCGGGAGCCAAGAACAAGTTCGTCTCCACCCCGTGCTGCTTCGTGTAAAGCTCAAAGTAGCGTCCCCCGACGGCGTAAAGGGACTCATGAGTCCCCCGCTCGATGATCCGCCCGCCCTCGACGACCAGGATCTGGTCGGCGCGCCGGATCGTGGACAACCGGTGGGCGATGACGAAGGTGGTCCGGCCGCGCATCAGAAACGCGAGGCCTTCCTGAATCAGCGCCTCGGATTCCGAGTCGAGGCTCGAAGTGGCCTCGTCGAGGATCAAGATTCTGGGGTTTGCCAGAATGGCGCGGGCGATGGAGACTCGCTGGCGCTGGCCACCGGAAAGCTTTACGCCGCGCTCGCCAACGACGGTGTCATATTTCTTTTCGAACGACTCGGCGAATTCGTCCACGCGGGCAATCCGGCAGGCCGCCAGGACTTCCTCCTCCGTGGCATCGGGGCGCGAAAAGGCGACGTTCTCCCGAATCGTCCCGTCGAAGAGGAACGTTTCCTGCAACACAACGCCAAGCTGTGTTCGGTAAGAATCGAGCCGGGCCGTTGAGAGGTCCACGCCGTCAACCCGCACCGCGCCCGACGTCGGGACATGGAAGGCTGCAATCAGCCCGATCATCGTGGACTTGCCGGACCCCGACGGGCCGACCAGCGCCGTGACGGTCCCCGGTTCCGCCCTGAAAGCAACCTCCATGAGCACGGGTTTGCCGGCGTCATAAGAGAAGCTGACATTTTCAAAAGTCACCTCGCCCTCGATCGCGCCGAGGCTCAACGTCCTGCGGGGGTCTTCGTCCTCGGGCCGCTCCCGGAGGAGGTCGCGCGTGCGCTCGAGTCCCGCCAGCGCCTCGGTAAACTGCGTCCCAATGCCGACGATCTGGAAGACGGGAGCCGCGAGCAGCCCCAGAAAGATTGTATAAGTTAGAAAAGAACCTAGCGTCATGGCGCCGGCCAGGATCTGCCGCGTTCCGAAGTACATGATCGCCGCGCTGACGAGCCCCAGAAGGACGGAAGATGCCAGGCCCATGACGGACGTAGCGGTAAGCGTCTT
>QHZM01000133.1 GCA_003224665.1 Acidobacteriota bacterium | reverse complement strand
TCACCGGCCGGCAGGTCGGCTGAATAAGGAAAACGTCCGCGCCGCGCGCATTTTCGAGGATTTGCAACCGCACCTCGCCGTCGGGGAACCGGCCCACTTGGATTTCTCCCAGAGGCACTCCAAGTTCCTCGCCGATCTCTTTGGCCAGGACCGGGTGGGCGTTCCCGGAAAAAACCTTTAGCGCGTGCTGGTTCCGCTCCGCCATCCTCGTATCCTTAACGCTCAAGATTCCAAACTCTCATCGAGAGGTGATTGGGTCTGGCTGGGGGGCCTGGATTCGAACCAGGGTTCCATGCTCCAAAGGCATGTGTCCTACCACTGGACGACCTCCCAAGGCCCAAGAAAAACCAAAGACCCGGGCCAGCGTCCTTTCCGAACTCCAACCGAACTTCAGCGGCCTGCGAAGAGCAGTCGCTGGTATTCGGCTCGAGGCAGGGTTCGCGTCAGGAAGACCTGCCATCCCCGAGGAATCAGCTTCGAGGCGCGAGCAAGTTTTCGGGCGGAAGCGAAGACGGCGTAGAGGGCTGAACCGCTACCCGTCAACGAGGCGATTTCGGCTCCGGCCCGGAGGAGCCGGCTCTTTAAACGCGCCAGCTCAGGCCACTTCGCGAAAACGACCTGCTCAAAGTCGTTTTCGGCCGGTCCCCAGCCGTACGGGGAAAATTGTGACCACACGCCGAATTCAAACATGTTAGGGCCTTGCGCCGGCTTTGTCAACCTGGAGTCCGCCTCGCGGTAAGCCTCCGCCGTGGAAACTGCGAAGCCCGGAAAAACGATCAAGCACTTCCGGCGCGGGAAGTCTTCGAGGGGATACACCTCCTGGCCGCGGCCGCACCCGAGGACCCTCCCGCCCAGCAAAAACAACGGGACGTCGGAGCCGAGGCGCGCTGCCAGCTCAAATCGTCGCGCCGGCTGCATCGGGTCCCCGAGCAAGCGCTCCAGGCCGAGGAGAGTCGCCGCGGCGTCACTGCTCGCGCCTCCCAGACCCGAGCCCGCGGGGATCTGCTTTATCAGGTGGACGGAAATCCCGCCCCGAAATTTCCTCGCTTCTCGCCATAGCTCGCACGCCTGGTAGACGAGGTTGCCTTCTCTCGCGGGAACGGCGGGGTGGTCGCATCGGACGACCACGCCTTTCCGGTCTTTTCGAAGACTGACCCGAAGACGGTCGTGCAGCGCCACCGTCTGATAAACCGTGCGGATTTCGTGGTAACCGTCCGGACGCCTTCCGAGGATTTTCAGTCCGAGATTGATTTTGGCGAACGCGCGAAGTGGGAGAGAGTCTTTCAAGGCAGGGAAGAGGGCGGGACTGCCGCACCGGCGCCCGCTAGTGCCGTTCCAACTATTTGGAGCTATTTCCGTGAGCAGCGCTTTCGAGCATTCTCGAAAGGCCGCGGCTTAAGCCTTTCGGCCCATTAAGTTGAAACGGCACTAGTCCCGCCTGCCGGGTGATTTTTCCTTGGCTGTGCGGAGCTTCAAGTCCTCGAGTTGCTTCCGGAGCTTCGCAGCCTGATCAGCGTCAAAGTCGCTCGATAGGGCGAGCGGCCATTCCTTCAGCGCCCGCTCCCATTCCTGTTCCGCTTCAACCTTCTTGCCAATCTGCAGGTAAAGATGACCCAAGTGCTCGTGAATGGTCGGGTCGTTCGAGATCAGGCGAGCGGCTTTTTCGAGTTGCGGTCCCGCCAGGTCGTAGCGGTTCATTTTGAAGTACGCCCAGCCGAGGCTGTCGAGGTAGGCGCCGTTGTTGGGCTCAAGCTCCAACGCCTTCTTGATGTAGCCAACGGACTCATCCAGCCGGACGCCCCGGTCCGCGAGCATGTAGCCAAGGTAGTTGGACGCGGCGGCGTTCAGGGGATTGGTCGTCAGCACTTTCTTGAACTGTTCCTCCGCCAGGTCAAACTTCTTCTGGCGCTCGAAGATGGACCCAAGCAGGAATAGGACGTATTCCTGGTCGTCGGGCTTGGGGCTCAGTTCGAGGGCTTTGCGGACTGCCGCCTCTGCTTCCGGATACCGCTTGGCCTGCGAATTGATCTGGGCGAGGCTGATGTAGATTTCGCGGTCGGCGGGGGTACCGTTCACCATGGCCTGGAGGTGCTCGACCGCCTGGGGCACTCGCCCCTGCTCGGCCTCGAGGGTTGCGCGGAGGACACGAAGGGCCCTGTCTTCGGGGAATTTCTGGATGGCGTCTTCGGTCTCCTGCAAAGCCTTCTGCGGCTGGCGGCTCAGCCGGAACGTTTCGATGATGAGAGCCTCGCCCCGCGGCGCCTGGTTCTTCCCGAGCGCCACAACTTGTCTGAATGTGGCAACGGCCTGGTCGTACTTTTCCTCCGAGCGGTAGATCAGCCCGAGGCGCTCGAGGAAGATGGCGCGGTTATTGGCCTCCGCCACGGTGTACTGGCCTTCGGGCCTTTCCGACTGCTTGACCAGGCCCTGGAGAAGCTCAATCGCCTTGTCCTGGTTCCCCAAGGTGTCCTCCACCTGGGCTTGCTCCAACGGGACCTCTGCATTGTCCGGCAACAGGGCCTTGGCGCGTTCGAGCTCCTTCCGGGCTTCTACGTACAGGCCTTCCTGCCGGTCGAGCTGCGCCAGCCGGAGGTGAGTGGGGCCGTCATCGGGGTCGGCCTTGAGAATTTCTTCGATCTGCTTGCGCGCCGCGTCCAGCTTATTCCCGCTCATCAAGGCTTCGGCATACGCGCGGCGGATCTCCTGGTTTTCCGAGTCCAGCGCCAGGGCCTTTTCGTAGGTGGCAATCGCGTTGTCGTAGTCGCGCGCCCTGGTGTACCCGAACGCGAGCATGCCGAGGAGCTGCGGGTCCTTGTCGCTGTCGGGAATCTTTTTCAGCAAGCCGACGGCTTGATCGTAGTCCCCGCGGTCGGAGTAGAGCTGGGCCAGGTCGGCGAGCGCGGTCCTGGAGTTGGGCTCCGCGGCCAGGGCCTTCGTCAGCGCCTGTTCAGCTTTATCGTGCTGGTTGCTGAGCTTGTAGAGACGCGCCAGGCCCACCCAGGACTCGGTGTCCGCGGGGTTGATACGGGTGAGCGCTTCGAGATGGACGATGGCCTTGCGCAGGCTGTCTTTGGCGATTTTGTCCTGTTGAGTTTCGCCCAGATTGTGCCAGTAAAGTCGGGCGAGCAACCGGTGAGCGTCTTCGTAGTCCGGCTCGACTTTCAGAACGGCTTCGGCCTCGCGGACTGCATCTCCTACGCGCCGCACTCGCCAGTAGAGTTCGGCCAGCTCGACGCGAAGGAAGAGCGAGTCGGGATCAGCCTCGAGCGCCTGCTTGTATTCGGATACCGCCCGGTCGGCGAGGTCGCTCCGATTCCAGAGCCCCGCCAGTTCTCGAAACCGGCGGGCGAGCATGAAGTGGTAATACGCGCGGGTGGGGTCAGAAGCCGAGGTGGATTCCTGCTGGGTTGTATTCACCGGCGCCGGCTCAGCGGCTTTCTGCGCGGCCACGACCCCGGCCGCGCCGACGAAGAGGAGACTTATTCCTGCCAGGATAGTTTTGCGGGTTGTTTGCATCCTTCCTTCTTTGGGAAAACCTCTCTGAAAGATTATGGCATAGGCCTCCAGGGCTGTCAAAGTTGGCGGGCGCGCCTTAGAGGCCCGTTTCGGCTGCCTGCACCGCGGTCTCAATTGCCCTGGTGCCGTTCCGACTTAACGTGTCGAAATGCATAAGCCGAGAGGCCTTTCGAGGATGCTCGAAAGCGCTGCTTACGGAAATAGCCCAAATAGTTGGAACGGCACTAGTGCTTGCCTGCAAAAGAAGGGGTTATTTCGGATGGTCGGAGGGGCGGGGTTTCAACCCCGTCGCCAAGTGGGCAACCCCCTCACCCCTAACCCTCTCCCCCTTCCCAAAAGGGGGAGAGGGTGTCCGAAGGACGGGTGAGGGGGCTGTTTCGGCGGGACTAAAGTCCCGCCCTTTCGCGCCCGTTATACCGCGAACTTACGCAACCAAGCACTAGGCGCGTGTTCCGGCCCCCGGCGGGAGCCGGACCGAGCTTTCCCATCGCTCTTGAACCCGCGAAGCGAGACCGTGTAGCATCGTGCCTCTTTTAAG
>QHZM01000132.1 GCA_003224665.1 Acidobacteriota bacterium | reverse complement strand
AAATCCACTTGACGATCGAGACTCTCCAGAGCGGCCAGCGGGTTGATGTGCTCGGCCGCCGGAGCTCCTGGCTCCGCATTCGCCTGGCGAGTGGGAACATCGGCTGGGTCGAGACCAAGTGGCTGATCGACCAGCACGATTACGACGCGGCGCAAAACCTGCTGAAAGAAGCCGGCAGGCTCCCCGCGCAGATCGGGGGTCACACCTCGAATGTGGTCAACCTGCACCTGGAACCTTCTCGCGATACCCCCCAGGTCGCGCAACTGGCGCCTAGACAGAAGGTGGAGATTCTTGTGCGTCGCCTGGTGGAAAAGCCGCAACCACCCGCGGGGCTTCCCGCGCCGGCTCCCGCGGAAAGTTCCTTTCCGCCTCCGCCCAAGTGGGACGCCTGGTACCTCCTGCGTTCGGACTCGCAGGCAGGCTGGGCGCTGGGCCGCCTGGTGGACCTCGACGTGCCCGAGGAAATCGGCTCTTACACGCAGGAATACAACCTGGTCGCGTGTCTGGTCCTCAATACTGTGGAGGACCAAGGTCGACAGGCGCCGCAATACCTTGTCGCGGACCGCATGGGCACACAGGAAACGGACTTCAATCACATCCGCGTCCTGACTTGGGGCACGAAAAAGCAGAAATACGCCACCGCCTACGTGGAAAGCAAACTGAACGGCTACTTCCCGATCCGCGTTTTCCAGATTGATGGGACGCCGTATTTCCGGTTGCGCCTGGTGGACTCCCAGGGGCGGAAGTATCAAAAGCTCTACGCCATGCTCGATACCAGGACTCGCCCGGTGGGGACGGTCAGGGGCTGGGAGAGCGAAGGGATGCCGTGGGTTCTGGTCTCGGGGCGGCGAGAAAGTCGCAACGGCCGGGCCGGCCGGAAGCGCGGGCGGTCCTGAAATAAGACCGCAGGAGGCTGAACTTGTCTTCGGACGAATCAATTCGAAGTCGAGGCGCGCGCGTGCCGACGGTCTACTGGCTGCTTCGCGCATTTCTCCGGATCCGGTTCGCCGTTTCAGGGCGAAAGGTCCGGTTGCTCCATGCCGAGGGAGTGGCCGCGTCCTCTCCAACGATGTTCGTGGTCAGCCGCCCGCCGGGGTTTCTCGATGCGCTCTTGGTGGTAGCAGCGTTTGACGCGCCGGTGCGCTGCTTGCTGCCACGACGACATTTCCAGGGCCGGTGGCAGAAGTTTCTCGCGAGCGGCCTCGGGATGATTCCGTACGAGCCTGACGGCGAGGGCTGGCGATCGGCGCTCGATGCTTCCTCGAACTTGCTGGCAAAGCGCGGGACCGTCGCCGTCTTCGCGGAGGCAAGAAGGAAATCGACTGCGGAAGGCGGGCAGCTCGGCCTTGCGGCCGCAATCCTCTCGCTCGAAGCCGAGGCCCGCCACGCTGCCAAGCTCGGACTTCGGCTCCTCCCCGTCCACGTGTATCTTCCCGCCGAGGGCTCGAAGTCGAAGGAGGCACTGGTCTACGTGGACGAAGCCGTATTCCCCCAGGAATACCTTTCGAAAGAAGGCGGCACTTCCCCGGGGGGCGTGCTGGCTCTGGCGACTCTGATCGAGCGCAAGTGGCGAGAAAACGCTTTTCGCATTCAACCTTCCACCCTTAAGCACTTCCTCTCCGACCTCGAGGAAGTCCTGCGTGCCGATTTGGCGGAGAGCTGGGTCTCTCGAGCGAATCTGAAACAAAGCGTCGAAGGCTTCGAGCTCAGCCATTTTGTAGCCGACTGGGCAGACCGGATGAATGCCTTGAACCCCGGGGGCCTGGTCTCGATGCGAGAGGGGCTCGAAGACTACCGCGAAAATCTCCGCAATTGCCGGTTGCGGGAATTTGAGGTCGAGACGGGCAGCGGCTGGATCAAGTCGTGGCTCCGCCGGTCGTCGGTCTGGTTTGAGACCATCGTCGGACTGCCGATCGCCTCCTACGGCTTGGTCAATCATCTTCTCGCGTGGATGTTCCTTTATTGGGCGGGACTGCTCAGGAAAGACAGCCGGCGAAGTCTCAGAGTCGATTGGCTGCTGCGCGCGCTCGTGGTGTTGGGTTGCTACGCAGTGCAAACATTCGTGTGTTTCACGTGGTTCGGGAGCCAGGCGACGACGGTGTACGCGGCCACGCTGCCCGTCGCGGGAGGCTACCTCTGGCGCTACCATTGGCTGCTCCGTCGCCGGACGCGACTGGTGATCGCCGCCTTGCGCAGGCCGGGCCGGGCGCAAAAGCTCCGCGAAAAGCGGAAAGAGCTGCTCGGCGGTCTGCAAGAGGAGCTCTCCGCCTTCGCTGACGTCCTCGGCGTGAGCCATTGAAACAACTGCGGTTGACTGATGACGCGCGGTCCCGGCATACCCGATGACTGAACACGCTCTAGGAACGTCCACAACGCCGGGCTCGAGGGGTCCCTCCGGCAATATCCTTCGCCTCGCGGAACTCAGCTTCACGCGTCTCGATGCGCTCGACCGGCGCCGGACCGTGGTGATCTTTGCTGTCAGCCCGCTCGAGGAGCACGGGCCTCACCTGCCCGTCGGCACCGACCTCTACGATGCCGAGTTTTTCAGCGAGGAGCTGGCGAAACGCATCCTGGAAGCGAAGCCGGACTGGACGGTGCTGCTCGGCCCTTCGCTGCCCGTGGGGGCATCCGCTTTTGACCATGCGGGGACATTGCTCGTGCGCGCGCGGACGGTGCGGAACGCGACGCTCGATTACGGCGCCGCGCTGGCCCGTCACCGCTTCCAGTACATCCTGGTGACGAACGGCCACGCGGGCCCGCGACACGTGGTGGCGCTCGAAGAAGCTGCAGCCGCCGTCTCGCGCCGCTATGGCGTGCGCATGCTCTCGGTGAGCGGTCCAGTCATTTGGAAATTTCTCAGAGGAAAGTTCATGGACCAGCTCGAGCCTTTGCTCGGGCGGCCGTTGACCGAGGCCGAGCGCGAAGCCATGCGGGGCGACGTCCACGGCGGGCTCTGGGAGACTTCTCTGATTCTCCGCACCCGGCCGCAGCTCGTGGACCCGGCTTACGCCTCGCTGGCTCCGGTCCGCTTCACCCTGCTCGACGCTCTTCGAAAAAACTATCCCTTGCGTCTCGGAAACAAGCTCGGCTATATCGGCTCGCCCGCCGCAGCGGCGGTCGAATTTGGCGAAGCGGCCCGGCGCTTGCTGCTCGACGTCGCGTGGGACGTGGTCCGGCCGGTCTTCGACGCGCCGGATGAGAGCTGGCAGCAGACTTCGCTCCTCTACAAAATTCCACTGATGCGGACGGCCTTTCCCTATGTCGCTGCGGGCGTGGGCCTGTCTCTGGCGGCCCTGGGGCTGGCGTGGTGGCTGCGCTGACGAGGCCGGCGGCGCAGCACGAATCATTAAATCTCATCAGGGATGGCTGATCACCATGCCACTCTTTCTCACTGAGGCGGATGTCCAGGAACTGCTCACGATGGAGAAAGCCCTCGAGCGAGTCGAAGCGAGTTTTCTCGCGCAGGCGCGGGGCGGGACCATCAACCGCTCGCGGGAACGGATCTTTCAAAGTCGCTGCTCGCTGCACTACCTGGCGGCCGCGCTTCCGGAGGAAAGGTGGCTGGGGATGAAAATCTATACGATTGCGCCGGCGGCGTGGCGCTTCCTGGTGCTCCTCTACGACGGCGAAAGCGGGCAACTGCTCGCGATGCTTGAAGCGGACCACCTCGGTCGCCTCCGCACCGGAGCGGCCAGCGGCGTGGCCACGAAGCACATGGCGCGCGCGGGCGCAGCGCTCGTCGGCCTGATCGGCTCGGGCCGGCAGGCGCGCACCCAGCTCGAAGCCGTGGCCAAAGTCCGGGCGCTTGCGGGTGTGAAAGTCTTCAGCCGGGCCGAGAGGCGGCGCCACGATTTTTGCCGCGAGATGGGTGACCGGCTTCGCTTGAAAGTCGAGCCGGGCGAAAGCGCGGAAGCCGTCGCGCGCTTCGGTGACATCGTGATCACGGCGACGAGTTCT
>QHZM01000091.1 GCA_003224665.1 Acidobacteriota bacterium | reverse complement strand
GTTTGACCATGCCGGCGAGAGCCGCCGCCGCATTCCCCAGTATCCGCCGAGACAAAACGTTGAGCCCGGCAATGTCCACCACGGAATGAACCATCGTAATGTCTTTGGTCCCGACGTAGGGCCGGGTGTCTCCCGAGGCCAGGGTGGAAACCATGACCTTAGGAAATCCCACGGGCAGCGACCGCATCGCCGCGGTACCGATTGTCGTGCCTGCGGACCCCCCAAGGGATATCAGGCCGTGGATGGTCCCTTCGTCGTAAAGGCGCCGAACTACCACCGCAGCCCCGGCTGCCATGGTCGTCACGCTTCTGCCGCGATCCTGCTCGGCCAGGAGGTCGCGCAACTGCCGCCCTCCAGCCAGGGAGACTTCCTCGCGGCGGATGTCGGGTGGAAACGTCGGCTCGCCCAGAACGCCGGCGTCGATCACTAAAGTTGAAACTCCCGCCGACTCGATCTGCTCACGGAGATAAGCGAACTCCTCTCCTTTAGTGTCGAGCGTCCCCAGGATGGCAACCTTTTTCAGGCTCATGGCCATTCAGAGTTTCGCAGGGTTCAATCTCTTCGGAGCCGTGGGCATTTGGATGGTTTACGAGTTCACGGGCAGTCTGCCCGGAGGAATCAGCCTGCAGCCCGGCAGCGTCCGCAGGATCGCCTCGGGGCCCGGCGGGCAATAGACTGCAACCATTTTGAGAGGTTCCCAACCCATGTTGAGGGTGGCGTGAAAGATATCAGCCGGGATGTGGACCACGTCACCTTCGACGATCGGTTCCCACCGCTCGCCGCCGATGTCGATCATTTGCTTCCCGCGTCCGGATACGATGTAGAGGATCTCCTCGCAGCCCGGATGATTGTGCCGCTCGTGTCCCTTCCCGGACTGCATAAGGACCACACCCATCGTGAATCGCGTCGTGTCCGTGACCCGAGGCTCGCTCATCCATTTAATCGTGCCCCAGTCGAACACCTGAGTCTCCACGTCGGACGGCCGGACGAATCTGAGTCCAGGAAGGTCTGCCATAAGTCCTCCTGATAAGGGAAAGCGGTCAGGACTGCTGTTTCACCGCGACCGCTTTGAACCGTCGCACCTGCTCCGTGATGGCCCGCTCGGTTGGCAGCCGCTCCACGCTGGAAGCCCCAAAGAACCCGGCGACCCCGCGGGTCCTGCTGAGCACATAGTCGACATCATCGGGTTCGGCCAGGGGGCCACCGTGGCAAAGTATCAAAACCTCCGGGCTGACCGACGCCGCGGCATCACGAATCGACTGGACGCGTTCCACCGCCTGATCCAGCGTGAGGCTGGTCTTCGCTCCGATCGTTCCCTTGGTGGTCAGTCCCGTGTGAGCGACAATCAGGTCGGCCCCGGCCCGCGCCATCTGGCGCGCCTGTTCCTCATCAAATACATAAGGACAGGTCAGAAGGCCAATCTGGCTGGCTCGGTGGATCATCTGTACTTCAACCCCATAGCCCATCCCGGTTTCCTCGAGGTTGGCCCGGAAGACACCGTCGATCAGACCGACCGTGGGAAAGTTTTGAACTCCAGCAAACCCCATTCCCTTAAGTTGCTGGAGAAAGCGATCCATCAGGCGGAAGGGGTCTGTACCGTTAACGCCGGCCAGCACCGGAGTCTTCTCAACAACTGGAAGCACTTCGTGCCCCATCTCCACCACGATGGCGTTTGCATCGCCATAGGCCAGCAGTCCGGCCAGCGACCCTCGTCCAGCCATGCGGTAACGCCCGGAATTGTAAATGATGATGAGGTCCGCTCCACCGGCCTCCGCGCACTTCGCGGAGAGCCCTGTGCCCGCACCCGCGCCGACAACGGGTCTGCCCGAGTCGGCGACTTGCCGAAAGCGTTTGACATGCTCCTGCTTGGTAAGAGACATCGGACTGATCCTCAACGTTTGCTTCCTTACTCCGTAACTCGGTGCAGCGAGACCTCCCGAGATGAAAGCTCACACCCCTCGCTCAAGCGGAGTTCAAGGTGCCCGCCAGCATGGCCCACTTATGCAATTCTCTGGCGGGCTGTCAAGGACTCTTTGCCTCTGCCTTGTGAAGTCCGGTTGCCTCCCGTCGAGGCAGTTGGCGTACACTCGGGAGAGAATTGGGCGGCAGAGTGGACCTTCAATCGCCCCTGTCCACCCGAAGACTCTCAAGGCTGGGCCAGTCGATTGATTTCCTGTTTCGTCTTGGGTATTTCCCGCTGCCGAAAATTGGACCTGTGTTAGACTACCGCGCTTCGAGACAGGACAATTCCGGCATCGCGCCTCGCCCGCCGCCACCCGAAAGGGAGATTGGGCTTTGGCCAGGGGGTCTCGACCTCCCGGGCCGGGGCCAGCTCAGGCGTGATCGAGGCATGACTGCAACGGGATGGCAAGTGAAAGTTACTTGATCAGAGGTGACCAGTGCTAACCGGCGCCAGAACGGCTTGGAATGGGTGGGTCATCCGAATCGCGGCCCTGGCTGGCCTGTGGGTCGCCTGTCCGCATTTGGCCTGCGCAGCAGAATCGCCTCAGGCAAAGGACACACAGGACGCAGTCCGGCTTACCGAGATTCCACTCAAGCAAATCGCGATTGAAGACAAATTCTGGTCTCCGCGCCTCGAGGTGAATCGCACCAAGACGCTCGACCACGTGTACAAGGAGCTCGAGGCGACGGGTTGCATCCAGAATTTCGACATTGCGGCCAAGAAGGCCACCGGGAAATTCGGCGGGCCGTGGTGGGCGGATTCGGACGTCTATAAATGGATTGAAGGCGCTTCCTACGTGCTCGGAAACCATCCTGATCCCGAGCTCGAGCGGAGGGTCGACGACCTGATCGCGAGGATCGCCGCCGCTCAGGAGCCGGACGGTTACCTCAACACGCATGTTCAGATTGAAGAGCCTGATTTGCGCTTCAGGAACCTGGCCTTCTTCCACGAGGATTTCAGTTCGGGCCATCTTTTCGAGGCGGCGGTGGCGCACTACGAGGCTACGGGCAAGAGAACACTGCTGGACGTCGCCATACGGCTCGCCGACCGTTTTGACGCGACCTTCGGTCCGGGAAAGCGCGACGGACTTTCGGGTCATGAAGGGATTGAGCTGGGGTGGGTGCGGCTTTACCGGGCGACGGGGGAGACGCGTTACCTGCAGCTGGCGGAGTTCTACTTGAACGAGCGCGGGCAGAAGCCATCCGTCTTCGAGCGCGAATATGCGAGCCTGCCCGCGAATCGCATGGTCCTGTGGCGCCAGGACCGGCCCATCAACCTGCGCGCGCTGCACGAGCATTTTTTCCTCGCCCATCCCCCGACATTTGACACGAGCTATTCGCAGGACAACCTGCCGGTCCGCGAGCAAAGTATGGCTGTAGGGCACGCCGTGCGCGCCATGTTCCTCTATTCCGGCATCGCGGACGTCGCTTACGAAACCGGCGACAAGGGGCTGTCCGCGGCTCTCGACCGTTTACACGACAGCGTGACGCTGAAACGGATGTACGTGACGGGCGGCATCGGCCCTTCGGCACACAACGAAGGCTTTACCGATGATTACGATCTGCCCAACGAAAATGCCTACCAGGAAACTTGCGCCTCAGCCGGCATGGTCCTGTGGAACCACCGTATGTTTAAGCTGACGGGCGACGGGCGGTACATGGACCTGCTGGAGCAGTCCCTCTACAATGCGGTCCTCGCGGGTGTGTCCCTGGAAGGGAACACCTTCTGCTACGCCACGCCGCTCGCCTGCGATACTAAGTTCAAGCGTCAGGGATGGTTTGAAGTCCCCTGCTGCCCAACGACCGCGGCGCGATTCTTTCCCTCCCTCGGCCGGTACGTCTACA
>QHZM01000549.1 GCA_003224665.1 Acidobacteriota bacterium | reverse complement strand
GCTCGCGGAACTTGATCTTCGCATTCACGATGTCCTTCATGTCGGGATTCCGCGCGTCAGCAAGAATGCTGCGATTGCCGAGGGCACGCGGCCCCCATTCGAACCGCCCCTGGAACCACCCCACGACTTTCCCTTGCATCAGCTGCTCGACCACTCGATCAAACAGCCGGTCCTCGTCTTCGATCAAACAATGGGGGATATTGTCCCGGTCCAGGAAATCGCCTATTTCCGCGGGCGAGTAGCTGCGGCCCCAGTAGGCGTGGTCCATCCTGAAGGTGCGCGGCTTGCCGAGCAGGGTGTTGTAGGCCCAGAGAGCGGCGCCGAGAGCTCCGCCGCCGTCTCCTGCAGCGGGTTGGACGTACAGCTCTTCAAAACCCGCTTCGCGCAGTATGCGGCTGTTGGCTACGCTGTTTAATCCCACTCCGCCGGCGATGCAGAGCCGTTTGAGTCCGGTTTGCTTCTGAACGTGCCTCGCCATCCCCACCAGCAGTTCCTCCGTGACGCGCTGGATGCTGGCGGCCACATCGGCATAGTGTTGGTTGATGCGGCACAGTTCTTGGTAGTTCGCCGGGGGGTCCCTGAAGTACCTGGGAAAGCCCGTGGATTCGGTGAAGAATTGCAGGCTCACCGGCCGCGGCTCGCCGAACAGTTCTTAGGGGGCCATCCCCATCACCTTGTACTCGCCTTCGTTCACCTCGAAGCCGAGGAAGGCGGTGAAAGCGCTGTACAAAAGCCCCAGCGAGTGCGGGAACTCGAGCTGCTTGTTCAGGCGGATCTGGTTCCCTCGGCCCGCACCCCAAGTCGCTGTCACCCACTCGCCCACCCCGTCAACCGTCATGATGGCCGCCTCGTCGAACGGAGAACAGAGAAACGCACTCGCCGCATGAGAGAGGTGGTGATCCGAGAATAGGACCTTGTCCTTCGAAATTCCCAGCTCTGATTCCAGAGTGCTCCCGACCCAGAGCTTGTCCAGCATCCAGGTGATCATGGATTCCCGGAATACCTTCCACGATTGAGGGTAGGTCTGGAGCACGGTCATCAGGATGCGGTCGAATTTCCGAAACGGCTTCTCAAAAAACACCGCGTAATCCAGGTCGTTGCCACGAATTCCGCCCGCCTCGAGGCAGTACCGAATGGCATGGTGCGGGAATCCAAAATCGTGCTTGATGCGGGAGAAGCGTTCCTCCTCAGCAGCGGCAATGAGCTGCCCATCCCGTAACAGGGCGGCCGCGGCATCGTGGTAAAAGCAGGAGATTCCCAGGATGTCCATTTACCACTGCCTCCTGGCCCAGCCTATATCCTCCGTCTCCTCAGGGTGATCGAGCCATTCCTGCGGCCTCCGCTTGATCCGCAGGGGGTCGGTCAAGAAGCGCGCCGCGAGCCCGAAGGGAAGGACAATTAACCCGTAAAAGAAGGTCAGGAGAATTCGAGCCTGAAGGTTCCCGATTCGCTGGCCGACCCTCTTCCAGGCTTCCCAATACCGTTTCCACATAATGCACCCTCAAAATTCAGAGTCGTGTTGCCTGGCCCCGCGCGACGCAATCGTCCCAGCAAGGCCTCCGGCATCCGCAAGGGCCGGGCGCATATCTC
>QHZM01000090.1 GCA_003224665.1 Acidobacteriota bacterium | reverse complement strand
ATGGCTGCTTTTGGCTCACCGTGCGCGACGTGTTTTCTTATTCTGCGGCTTGCAGGCTGGCCTCATGTTGCGCCTGCGCCGCTTGGTTCTCTTCCACCTCTATTTCTTCGTTACCTGTAAGCGGAGTCATCGCGCTTGACTTACCAGAGCTAGCTGTATTACAAACGTGTACATGAAGACCAAAGCGCCCAAAAGGGCCGGAACGTCCACCCTGACCGTGCGCGTTCCCATCAAACTGAAAAACCGGCTCGAGGGCCTGGCCAAGTCGACATCCACGAACCGCTCGCGCCTCGCGGTGGAGGCCTTGCAGAGCTACGTCGACGAGCAGGAGGAGCAACTGGCGAGAATCGACCAAGGCATCCGCGACGCTCGCGCCGGGCGAGTGGTCCCGCACGAAGAGGTCAAACGCTACCTCCAGTCTTGGGGCAGCAATCGTAAGCTGCCGCCACCCGAATGCAAATAGACTGGACCGAGCAGGCGCTCGGGGACCTGGCGGAAATCGAGCACTACATCGAGCAGGAGAGGCCCGCGGCTGCGCAACGTGTTGCGGCGCATCTGGTGAGCAGCGTGGAACATGTGGCGGAGTTTCCGCAGTTGGGCAGGCGGGGCCGCAGGCCGGGAACACGAAACCTGATCATCCCTCCTTATGTCATTTCGTATCGAGTGCGATCACGGCGTCTCGAAATCCTGAGCATTTGGCACGGGCGCCGCAGGCGGCAGGTTGCCACTTAACCGAGATTCCCAATTTGGGATCCCGGATAGCTGTCAGGGTACCTCAAAAAGCCGCGCCTGCGCCGCTTGGTTCTCTCCGACCGCTATTTCATTGTTACCCGTAATCTGTCACGTCGCCGGAGGTATCTCGCCGGGTGGCGCATCGCGCCAAGTGCGTTGTGTGCGAAAGACGAAAACGGCCTTCCCCGAAGGAATGACAAAAGGTATAATGCTGACATGAGTCGCGACACCGCCGAAATCCTCAAGGAAGCTTTAGCGCTTCCGGCTGAGGCGAGGGCCGCCCTCGCCGATTCGCTGCTGGACAGCCTCGACGTGGAAGTTGACGAGGACGCAGAAGCCGCATGGCAGCGCGAGATTCAGCGCCGCGTTGCGGAACTCGATTCGAAAACTGTCCCGCCTATCCCCTGGTCAGAGGTCCGATCCCGCCTGATGGCCACGCTCCGTAATGAGCGGTAAGCCGGTCGAATTTCACCCCGAAGCGCTAGCCGAGGCTGAGGCCGCCCTGGCTTGGTACCCGCCGCCCATCGACCGAGTGGCTGTCCGCGGATCCCGGGACGCGAATTAAAGAACCCCAGAATTACAAGACCCGCCGTGGCGGGGGCTACCCGTCTGCATTTTCTATCCTGCCCTTTGAATATTTGCCGATGAGATGGTATTGATTACCTTTGAGGTTGGCGGGATGTCGTTTAAGCTTGGTCTCGGGCCCTCTTCGGTGGCAGCGGAATCTTAATGCCTAAGAACTTCGTACAGAAAATCCTGGAAGAGCACCTGGTCGAGGGGAAACTCGTCCCCGGCGAGGAAATCGGTCTGCGGATCGACCAAACTTTGACGCAGGATGCGACGGGGACAATGGCGTATCTACAGTTCGAGGCCATGGGGATTCCTCGCGTCAGGACCAAGCTTTCCGTCAGCTACGTTGACCACAACATGCTCCAGACGGGGTTTGAGAGCGCTGACGACCACCGCTACCTCCAGTCGGTCGCGGCCAAGTACGGCATCTTTTTCTCGAGGCCGGGAAACGGCATCTGCCATCAGGTCCACCTGGAGCGCTTTGGTCAGCCGGGCGCGACGCTGCTCGGCTCAGACTCTCACACACCGACGTCCGGCGGCATGGGGTCGCTGGCCATCGGCGCGGGCGGCCTCGATGTGGCGGTCGCCATGGCGGGTGGCGCGTTCTACATGACCGTGCCCAAGGTCCTCGGGGTCGAGCTTCGAGGCCGACTCCAGCCCTGGGTCACCGCCAAGGACATCATCCTGGAATTGCTTCGCCGGTTGACGGTGAAAGGCGGAGTAGGGAAGTTGGTGGAATATTTCGGGGAGGGCGTGGGCCAGTTGAGTGTGCCCGAACGGGCCACGATTACCAACATGGGCGCTGAGTTTGGCGCAACGACCTCCATTTTCCCGAGCGACGACCGGACCCACGAGTTCCTGCTGGCCCAGGGGAGGGAAGAGTGCTGGAAACCGCTTGGCCCCGAGCCCGGGGCGACCTACGACGAAGTGCAGGTGATTGATCTCGATAAACTCGAACCTCTCATCGCGCAACCTCAAAGTCCGGACAACGTCGTTCCGGTCCAAAAAGTCAAGGGATTGAAAGTGGCCCAGGTGGCGGTGGGCAGTTGCACGAATTCCTCTTTCCACGATTTGATGACCGTGGCCGCCATCCTGCGAGGGTGCATCGTTCACCCCGACGTCAGCATGGTGGTGACGCCGGGCTCGCGCCAGGTCTTCGCCATGATCAGCCGTGCCGGCGGGCTTTCGGACTTGATAGCGGCGGGCGCCCGAATCCTCGAGTCAGCCTGCGGACCCTGCATCGGCATGGGGCAGGTGCCCGCGACGGGCACGGTCTCCGTCCGCAGCTTCAACCGCAATTTCCCGGGTCGCAGCGGCGCGGTCAATGACAAGGTTTACCTCGCCAGCCCTGAAACGGCGGCAGCTTGCGCCTTGAAAGGCGAAATCACCGACCCCCGCGAACTCGGGGAGTACCCCGTCATCGGATGGCCCGTAAAATTTCTGGTGGACGACCGGCTGATCCTCCCGCCGCCGGCAAGCGCGGCAGGTGCGGAGATCCAGCGCGGTCCGAACATCAAGCCTCTGCCCCTTGCCAAGCCTCTCCCGGAAAAACTTCAAGGCAAAACGCTGATCAAACTCGGAGATAACATTTCCACGGACGCGATTCTTCCCGCCGGGTCCAAAATTTTGCCCTTAAGGTCAAACATCCCGCTGATCTCCGATTTCGTTTTTTCCCAGATCGATCCGAGCTTTGTCGAAAGGGCCAAGAAGGCCGGCGGCGGATTCATCGTCGGCGGTAACAATTACGGGCAGGGTTCGAGCCGCGAGCACGCCGCTCTGGCGCCGATGTACCTGGGAATCAGGGCGGTCATCGCCAAATCGTTCGCGCGCATCCACTGGGCGAACCTGGTCAACTTCGGAATTCTTCCTCTCGTTTTCGAAAACGAGGTGGACTACGTCCGGGTGAATCAGGATGACAAGCTTGAAATCAGCGGGCTCCGCAAGGCGATCACGTCGGGAGGGCCGCTGACGGTTAAAAACGTCAATCGCGGGTTCGAGTTCCCGGTGAAGCATTCCCTGAGCGGGCGCCAGCGGCGCGTCCTGCTAGCCGGGGGGCTGCTGAACTTCTTCCGCCAGAGATAGCCAGACGTTCGCCGGGCGCGGGTCCCGGTGCTGATGGACGCTCTGAGGTTGACCGGAACTTCAATCCGGGCAGCGGCCAGGTGGCCACCCCCCCCTTACCCCCTTCTCCGAGAGGAGGGGAGTCGCGGCTGGTTCCCTTCCTGGTTCAGGAGGGGGCCAGGGGGTGGTCGGGGCGATGCAGCAGAAAGTCCGGCCTTGCCAGGGAGTTGCGGCTTGTACTATCTTTACCTGTCGAAGTCAGCTCGCCTGTCCTGAGAGCAGCCCTCAGTGACCTGAAACTCATTTAAGGGAAACTTTCGAGCCTATGGCGTCCTTCAACGGTGTTCCTGTGCCTGCGGAAGGCAAGCCCATCACTTTTTCCGGCGGCCGCTTCTTGGTGCCGGACACTCCTATCATTCCCTACATCGAAGGCGACGGCACGGGTCGCGACATCTGGAAAGCTGCCCGCCGGGTTTTTGACGCCGCCACAGCCCAAGCCTTCGGCGGCAAACGGAGGATCGTCTGGTACGAAGTCTTTGCGGGGGAGAAGGCGTTCCGGCAGTTCAGTGAATGGTTGCCCGAGGGGACGGTTGGGGCCATCAAAAAGTTTCGCATCGCGATTAAAGGACCTCTGACCACGCCCGTCGGCGGAGGCATCCGCAGCTTGAACGTGGCGCTGCGCCAGCTCTTAAACCTCTACGCCTGCTGGCGGCCGGTGAAATACATTCCTGGAGTGCCTTCGCCGGTCCGGTGGCCGGAGAAGATGAACATCACGATTTTCCGGGAAAACACCGAGGACGTTTACTCCGGCGTGGAATGGCGCGAGGGGACACCGCAGGCCAGTCGCTTGATCGAGTTC
>QHZM01000089.1:4007-6791 GCA_003224665.1 Acidobacteriota bacterium | reverse complement strand
CATCCGAATATTGTGGGACTCAAGGAAAGTTCCGGAGACTTGGCATTCGTTCGAGCGATCCTGCGCAAAGTCCGACCGCCGTTCCGCGTCCTTGTGGGGTCGGTCCTAATCTTGCTCGACGCCCTGCGCGCGGGCGCATCCGGCGGGGTGCTCGGCCAAGCGGGTTTTGTGCCGGAACTCTGTGTGGGCCTTTACGAGTCTTTTCGCCGGGGACAGCTTCGGACCGCGCGAGACCTGCAAAAAAGGCTCGCGCCGCTGGCTCATAAGATCGCTCTGCCTTTCGGGGTAGCGGGAGTCAAAGCGGCCCTCGACCTTTCGGGTTATTGCGGGGGCGCGCCTCGATCGCCGCTCACTCCGCTGGACAAAGTCTCCAGACAAATCATCGCCGTGGCGCTCCAAGAGGCGCGCGCCGGGCTCGAGTTCTGAATCCCTTCAAAGCTCTCCCGGTGCTTCTCCCGCCGCATCTCCCGCCGGATGTTGTCCCGTCTAAAGATGCAGTGTAGGATGGAGATTTCATGGATTCCTCATGCATTCCCCTCACTCGCGTGCCGAAGTCGAGCGCGCTCCTGACTGACTACCTCTATCATTACGACCGTATCGCCACTTTTTATAACGGCTCTCCTTTCGATCTTTCGAGTTACAAGGCCCTTGCCGCCGGACTCCGCAATTTAGGCCACAACCGGCGAGAACTCACGGAAATCCTCCGCAGGCAGAACGAGGCCTTCGGTTGCGGCGAGCAGACATTCGCCAACATTCGACGCTTGAACGAGCCTGAGACCTTCGCCGTAGTTACCGGTCAGCAGGTAGGCCTGCTTTCAGGGCCCGCCTTCACGCTTTACAAAGCCTTGACCGCGGTCCGCATCTCGCAATGGCTTTCGGAGCAAGGCCTCACCACGGTCCCCGTTTTCTGGCTGGCGACGGAGGACCACGACCTCGAAGAAGTGGCAGCGACGGCGGTCCTGGACGAAGAGCATAACCTCGTCACCCTGAGTGATTCGGGCGAACGGCCATCGCCCCGATGCTCGGTGGGTTACGTCAAGCTTTCGGCCGGAATCAGCGAAGTTATCGAGCGGGTCAAGGCCCTTCTGCCGGCGGGCGAACCCTCCGACCGCCTGCTGGAAGACCTCCGCACGAGCTATGTGCCCGGCGCCACCTGGGGCCAGGCCTTCGGCCGTTTTATGGCCCGGCTCTTCAGCCGCTGGGGCGTCGTGTTGCTCGACCCGCTTGATGAGGCTATCCACGGACTAAGCGCGAGGATTTACGAACGCGCACTCGTGCAGGCGGAAGAGTTACGCCGACTCCTGACGGAGCGCTCGCAGGTTCTCGTCCGGGCAAAGTATCACGCCCAGGTCCACGTCGCTGACGACTCGACCATGGTCTTTGGCACCCGCGAAGGCGACCGCGTCGCCATCAGTCAACCCGCGGCGCAGGCGGATGCCCGAAGGACGAACGAATTTGTGCTCGATGGCACGAACAAAATTACACTCGGAGACTTGAGAGCCTGGATCAAGAAGCGCCCGCTCGACTTCACGCCCAACGCTCTCCTTCGGCCCATCGTCCAGGACTCCCTCTTGCCCACCCTGGCCTACGTTGCCGGCCCTTCGGAGCTGGCCTATCTCGCCCAAGCGCAAGCGGTGTATCCGAAGTTTGGCCGGTCGATGCCTGTGGTCTTTCCGCGCGCCGGTTTTACCCTGCTCGATCGCAGAGTCGAGCGGCTGATGGGAAAGTACACTCTCAGCCTCGACGACGCATGGCAAGGGGAAGATCACCTCGGTCGCAAGATTGCCGTGGCGGGTTTCCCCGGGAGCGAGACGGAGAGCTGGACGGATCGCTTCGACCGATGCCAGCAGGAAGTTGCCCGGTTGCTTGACGGCTTGCGCCGGGACATCGAGCGGCTCGACCCGACGCTCGTGGACTCCCTGGGCCGGGCGCAGGAAAAAATGATGTATCAACTCGACCGGCTGAAAGGCAAGGCCAGCCGTGCAGCCCTCGACCGCTCAGAACTGTTGACCCGGCATGAGCAATTGCTCCTCCGCTACCTATTTCCCCGCAAGAGTCTGCAGGAACGCGAAGTCAGTGGGGTGTATTATCTCGGGCGCGCGGGATACGAACTCCTCGACCTCCTTCTCAGCAAGATTCAACTGCGCTGCGCGGACCACCAGGCGGTAACCTTCTGATCTCCAGGGGTGGCGTGCAGACGAACGGGAGCCACCGGCCAGACACGCCGCGGTCCGTCCCTGACCTCCAGCAAGTCTGTTATAATTCGGTCGCAGCGGGAGTTTCACCCCAACCCAGGAATCGCCAAATAAGATCGAGGTTTGGGGCAGGGAGAGAGTTATGGCCGCAGACACTGGACGCCGCATAGCCGCTGAAAGGCCCGCGGCCCGACCTCATGCGGTCCAGATTGAGACCCACGCGCGAGTGGAGTTCAAGGACATCACAGGGATGATCCAGCAGATGATCACAGAGTCCGGCGTGCAGTCCGGCACGTGCCACGTTTTCGTTCCCCACACAACGGCCGCCATCCTGATCAATGAGAATGACGACTCCGCTCTGCAAAAGGACCTGGACAACTTCTTGAAGCAGTTAGCTCCGCGCGATAAGGACTACCACCACAGTGACGGCAACTGCGACGCACATCTCAAAGCCTCGGTCGTCGGTTGCTCCAAATCGCTGCTGGTTGAAAACGGCCGGCTGGTCCTCGGCAGGTGGCAAGGAGTGTTCTTCTGCGAATTCGACGGGCCGAGGCGTCGCGACCTGCGAATCAAGATTATCCCCGATTAG
>QHZM01000089.1:0-3868 GCA_003224665.1 Acidobacteriota bacterium | reverse complement strand
AGAGGCTGAAGCGGATTCTCGGCGCCCTTGGGCGATGCTTCGATCTCTCGGGTTCCCTTGAGTTCACCCTCGAGGTTTCCCCAGGGTCGGCTGCCGGGGATTTCCTCCGTGACGTGCGCGCGGTCGGCGCCAATCGCTTGAGCATCGGGGCTCAGTCGTTCAACGATCTCGAGCTCCGGACGGTCGGCCGCCTGCACACTGCCGGCGAGACGCGCGAACTCGTGCTCCAGGCGCGCCGGGCAGCTTTTCAAAACATCAATCTGGACCTCGTCGCGGGATTGCCGCACCAGACCGAGGCGACGTGGCGCGAGAGCCTTTCTACCGCCCTCGACCTCAGGCCCCAGCACCTCTCCGTCTATCTGTTCGAGATTGACGAGAAGAGCCGCCTGGGTCGGGAAGTCCTGAACGGTGGGACTCGTTATGGCGCGGCGGCCGTGCCGGGCGAGGAGTTTATGGGGGCCGCTTACGAGCTCGCGCGCGACCTCCTGACGCAGGCGGGGTACGTCCAATACGAGGTCTCCAATTTCGCCCTCCCGGGCTGCAGCTCGCGCCACAACCGGAAATATTGGCGGCTTGAACCTTACCTGGGATTCGGCGCGGGCGCCCACTCTTTTTACAAAGACCAAAGGTGGGCGAATGAAGAAATCGTCGAGGCCTACGAGGCCAAACTCTCCCGGAGAGAATTGCCGATTGCGGAAGTCCGTGACCTTTCGCCCAAGGAACAACTCGAAGAATTCTTCTTCCTGGGGCTTCGCCAGAACGACGGAATTGATCTTTCTCTGGCCCGCGACCGGTGGGGGCGTGACCAGACTGCGGAGCCGGAGGCACGCGTTGCGGCGCTCGTCGCGGATGGCTGGGTCGAGCGCGTAGCTGACCGTGTTCGGCTCGCGGAACGGGCGTTCTTAGTCTCAAATGAAATCTTCGAGCACTTCTTGACTTAGCCGGGCCCGAAGACCCGCAGGAGCAAATGTCATGGACCCTCAGGTTGTGGACCTGCGCAGTGACACGGTCACGCGACCGACGCCTGCGATGCGCCGCGCGATGTACGAGGCCGAGGTCGGCGACGACGTCTATCGCGAAGACCCGACCGTAAACCGCCTTCAGGAACGCGCCGCAGAAATTTTCGAGCGAGAGGCTGCCCTCTTTGTTCCTTCCGGGACGATGGGGAACCAGTCCGCCATAAAAGTCCACACGCGCCCCGGCCAGGAAGTGATTTGCGAGGAGCGCGCCCATATCCTCAACCACGAAATGGGCATGATGTCGGCCTTTTCCGGGACGGTCCCGCGCGCCATCCGGGCCGAAGACGGAATTCTGAAGTGGGAGTTGATCGCGCCACAGATCCGCGGCCGCAGTGATCACCGCTCGCGCACGGGTCTGGTGGAACTCGAAAATACTTCAAACCTCGCCGGCGGCAGTGTTTATCCCCGGGAATTGTCAGACGAAATCTGTGACCGCGCGCACGAGGCCGGGCTGCCCGCCCACCTCGACGGCGCAAGAATCTTCAACGCCAGCGTCGCACTCGGTCAATCCGTCCCCGACCTGACGCGGAAGTTCGACTCCGTCATGTTTTGCCTTTCGAAAGGTCTGGGCGCCCCGGTCGGCTCCGTGCTGGTCGGCAGCAAGAATTTCATCGAAGAGGCAAGGCTGGTGCGAAAAATGCTCGGCGGGGGGATGCGGCAGGCGGGCGTCCTGGCCGCGGCGGGGCTCGTAGCCCTCGAGGATAGCCCGAAGGGGTTACACATCGACCACGAAAACGCCAAATTCCTGGCTCTCGGCCTGGCCGATTTTCCCGGAATCAAGATCGACCCGTCGAAGGTCGTTACGAATATCCTTTTCCTCGATGTCTCCGGAACGGGGCTCATTTCGTTTGAGATTTCAAAACGCCTCGCCGTACAGCGCGTTCTGGCAAACGGCGTCACCCCGAAGACCATGCGCATGGTGACGCATTACGACGTGGACCGCGCCGGCTGCGAGCGCGCTTTGCAGGCCCTCCGAGAAGTCCTGGGCGTCAAGCAGAAGAAAGTCTTCGCATAACCCCCGGTTGCTCCGCGTGGCTGCGCTCGGACGTCTCCCGCGCTTTGCCCGCCGTCGTAGTCTTGCCGGAGTCCCGGCCATCCGGCTGGCCGTCGCCGGCGCTATTTCTTCTTCTCTTTTTTCTCCCCTTGCAGTGCAGCAAATTTTCCGAGGGCTTCGAGGTAGTGTTGACGGTAGGAAGGGTCGCCGGGATCGAGATGCGTCGCAGTGCGATATTCCTTTAGGGCGCCATCGACGTCCCCGAGTTTTTCCAGGGCATATCCCAGGCCGTTGTGGGCATCGGCGTCGCTCGGATCGTGCCGGATGGCTTCCAGCATTTCCACCCGCGCACGCTTCCAGTCCTTTCCGAGGAGGAAAGTGATGCCCAGCTCGCGGTGGAGGTCGGAGTTCTCGGGGTCCATCTTCGCGGCCCTGTGAAGGAGCTCCACTGCCTCCTCGAACCTGCCCGCGGCGCGCAACCGGACGGCCTGGTGGACGTCTCGCCGCAGCTCGATCTTGGCTTGTGCCGCGTCAAGCAGCGAGGGGCCGGAGTCATTGGCCCGAGCGAGTGGCGCCTCAGGGCGGACGTCAACACTCTCTCCCGGACGAAGCGAGACAAAATAGGCGGTTTCCTGCTGCTGGCCGGGGCAGCGGAGATGGATGTAGTGGTCGGAGGGGTCAACTTCGGGGAGCACCAATGTGCCCTTTGAGTTCGTCCTGCCGGCGGGTGCCGCGTCGAGCTCCACGGCGCAACCCACTTGCCCTGCAATGATCCGGACTTGGGCCGACTTCGTCTCGTGCTCGCGAGCCGGGCCGGCAAAACAAAAATGACTTCCGGCCGCGAGGATCAGGATCGCGACGGCCGGCCTTCCACGCTGGCTACGGGATTCTACTTTCACGCGATTGCATCTTAACACACGCCCCACGAGCGGGGACTTCCAGAAGTGCTGAGGCCGCTTTCGTTGACGGGTTATGCGTTGTGTTATAGCCTTGGTCATTGGGGAGGCGTGCGGCCGATGACTCCTTGAGAGGTGCGAGCTGGATTTTGAACTGACCGAAGAACAAAGACAAATCAGGAAGACCGTCCGAGAATTTGCCGAGAAGGAAATCCGTCCGCACGTCATGGAATGGGACGAGGCCCAGCAATTCCCCAGCGAAATCATCTCAAAACTCGGCCAGATGGGTCTGATGGGCGTGACCTTCCCCACCGAGTACGGGGGCGCGGGCCTGGGATACGTCGAGTACGTCGGGGTGATCGAAGAGCTGGCGCGGGTGGATGGCTCGGTGGCCATCATCCTGGCGGCTCACACGTCGCTGTGCTCCGGCCATATCTACCTGGCGGGCACGGAAGAACAGAAACGCAAATATCTCACCTCCTTGGCGCGAGGCGAAAAGCTCGGCTGCTGGAGCCTAACAGAACCGCAGGCCGGCTCGGACGCCGGCGGGACCCGCACGACGGCACGCGTTGCGGGGGACACCTGGGTCTTGAACGGCTCAAAGACCTTCACTTCGAACGGCAGTTACGCGGACGTCTGCGTCGCCATGGCCGTGACGGATAAGGCCGCCGGCAAGCACGGCATCTCAGCGTTCATCCTCGAAAAAGGACACCCCGGTTTCCGGCCGGGGAAAAAAGAGAACAAGCTCGGCTTGCGCGCCAGCGACACCTCGGAGGTGATTTTCGAAGACTGCCGCATCCCCAAGAGCAACTGCCTTGGCCGGCCCGGCGAAGGCTTCATTGACAGCCTGCGGGTCCTCGACCGGGGCCGCATTTCGATTGCAGCCATGGCGGTCGGGATGGCGCAGGGCGCCTTTGAAGCCTCCGTCAATTACGCCAAGCAACGCAAGCAGTTCGGCA
>QHZM01000088.1 GCA_003224665.1 Acidobacteriota bacterium | reverse complement strand
GAGAACATCACGGCTCGAGAAGCGCTCAAGCGCAGCCGCGTCCTGACCAAGGGACAATTCGGCCGAATTTTCCTAGCCGGAATCTTGACGTTGATCATCAGTTGGGTGATTGCTTTTGTGATCCAGGGACCGTTCTCAGTGGCCGCCACGTTGATGGTGGTCAACAAAGTGCAGCCACCTGCATGGTTGAATCTGGTTTCGATGATCGCGGGTGGGCTTTCCGGGGCCTTTGCGGGCCCGCTCTACGCTATTGCTCTTGCGCTCATCTATTACGACGTCCGCGTTCGCAAGGAAGGATATGATCTCCAGTTGATGGTGGAGGCACTGGAGGACACAGCTCCGGGGGTAGACAAAGCCCCGAGAATCGCCACCGGTGCAGGGGTGCAACTCGAGGAGACGCGCGTTTGGGTCGTTATTTTTCTTTCAATCCTCACCTTCGGTCTATATTTCCCCATTTGGTTCCTGACGCGGCGAGAGGCGATTAACCAGTTGAAGTCGCGCCAGAAAATCGGCTGGGGGATGTTGGCCTTCCTCCTGCTCCTTCAAATCGCTGATGTGGTGGCCCTGATCGTTTCTGCTCGGGCAGGATTGTCGATGGAGGAGCCGGACGTCTTCGCGTTCGGCGCCTGGATCGTGATTCTCATCCAGTCCTTCAAGGTGAGGCAAATTCTCCTCGACCATTTCAGCGCGCAGGAGTCCGGCCCTTTCTCCGGCACCATATCTCTGCAGAGAGATGTGTCTTTATCCGGCGTGGCAACTTTCTTCTTTCACATCTTCTACCTTCAGTACAAAATCAACCGGTTGCTGGAGGCACCGGCCCTTCCTGCGGCTTGACGGTCGCTGCAGATTCAGAGTATTGCCGTGGCTTCTTTTCCCTGTTCGTAGCCCAGAAAGCGCGGCCCGATTAGGTTGAGCTGGTTTCCTGCCTTTTATTCGGAATGAGCCGGATATTTTCACTGTCGGCGTTGGCTATTGTTTCCGCGCCCGCGTTATTGGCGGGCCAGAATCGAGCCGCCGCCGCAAACCGCGCGCTCGACCTCAAGAGCTACCTCGAAGAACTGGCCCGCTGGTCGGCTGAGGCGGAGCGCCTCAGAGACCATCGCGGGAAAGCCGCCGCATTGCGCGCCGAGTTGCCGCCGGCGTGGTCCGTCAACAGCGGCGAACAACACTTTGAGGTCTCGACCGAGTGGCTCCGTTCGGCGCTCGAGGCGGTGGAGAAAAAAACGCTCACTCCGGAGGAGTCAAACCGCCGGGTCCAAGTGCGCCTCAAGGCCATGCGGCTGGAAGCGGAAGCGCTTGCCCGGGGCGACGTGTCCGGCGCGGCCACTGCGCGCAGCAAGCTCGAAGAAATCCTGAGCCGTCGCGAGTTTGGAGGCGTGCACGGTCCCTCTGGGATGGAAAGACTCAGGAACCGGGCGGCGGCCTGGCTGCTCAACTTCCTCGAGTCCCTCTTTGGCCGCCTCAACAGGCACCCCCGGGCGACGAGGGCGGTGCCCTGGCTGTTTGTGATCGTCCCGGGTGTGTTTTTTCTGGCATGGCTCGCCCGGCTGCTGCTCAACCGGCCGAAGGCTGCGGCGCCCGGGGAGGCAAGGCAGGTTACTGCTCCAGTCGCAGGCTGGCGGGAGCTCATGCGGGACGCGCTGGCGGCGGCCGGCCGCGGCGACTTTCGCGACTCGATCCGCCTCGCTTACTGGGCGGGCGTTTACCGGCTGGAAGAGCTGGGCGTGTGGAAAGTCGAACAGACTCGCACGCACCGCGAGTACCTGAGCCTGCTCCCGGGCGACTATCCTGACCGCGACAGCGTCTCACGCCTGACGTTTCGCTTCGAACAGGTCTGGTACGGCGGGCAACCGGTTTCGTCTGACGACTTGCAGCTCGCCTGGTCGCAACTGGAGAAATTAGGATGCCGTTTCCCGTCGATCCCGGCGACCGCAGGGTCCTGATCGCCGCTGGGTCGCTTTTTGCATTGATTACTGTCGTCGCGCTGGTGTTCTCTCCGTCGGTGGAACCGCCTTCCGCCGTTTTTCCCTCAACCTACTCCGCGGCCAGGGACGGAGCGAAAGCGGCCTACCTGCTCCTCACCGATCTGGGTTATAACGTCGAGCGCTGGGAGCACCCTCCCGCTGCCCTGCCGGAGGAAGTAGCCGGCACGGTCCTCATCCTGGCGGACCCGGTGATTGCTGCGTCGGCGGAAGAGAAGTGGCAAATCCGAAGGTTTATCACGAAGGGAGGAAAAGTCCTTGCCACCGGGCCGGGTGGCGCGGCGCTTCTGCCGGAGTCCGAAATTAAGGGGAAAGGAAGGATTTCTTTTGAGCCTCAAAGGTTTGCCGCGCTCCTGCCCGGGTCGATCACCCGCCGGGCGCCTGAAATTGAACTCGATTCATTCTTCCGCTGGAAACCCAGGCAGCCGCACCACCTGACGTTCTACGGAGACCGCGAGGGAGCAACGGTGGTGAGTTATCACGCAGGCGCCGGAGTGGTTGTGTGGTGGGCGAGTCCCGGGCCCCTGACCAACTATGGCCTGACGCAGGCCTCTAACCTGGCATTGTTCTTGAATTCGGTGGGTTTCCCGGAGCGGGGGCGAGTCCTGTGGGACGAGTATTATCACGGCCAGCGCCCCGGCTTCGTTGCCTACCTCAGGCGCACGCCGACTCCCTGGATGCTTTTGCAGTTTTCGGTCCTCGCGCTCGCTGTCCTCATGACCTATGGCCGGCGGAGCGGTCCGGTGCGCGAGTTCGTGACGAGCGGGTCGCGGCTCTCGCCGCTTGAATTCATCGAGACTCTCGGCGACCTCTACCACCGCAAAGGAGCTGCTTCGAGCGCGCTTGAAATCGCCTACCACCGTTTCCGCTTCCTGTTGCTGAGACGTCTTGGACTGCCTTCGACGGTGACGCTGGACGAATTGCAGCGCAGCGTGCGGGATCGCCTGGGATGCCGGGAGCCGGAGTTTTTCAGAATGGTTCAGCAGTGCGACCGCGGGCTGAAGCTCAAGCACCTGAGCGAGCCCCAGACGTTGCGACTCGTCCAGGAACTGCACCGGTACGGCCGGCGGTGGAGCCTGGCTTAAAAAGGCCGAGGAGGACCAGCTATGGCAGGGGAAGCCCGTCAGTTTGGTTCGCACGTGCGCGGCGAACTGGGCAAGGTGATCGTCGGCCAGCAGGACGCGGTCCACCAGCTCCTCGTCGCCCTTCTGTGCGGAGGTCACGCGCTGCTCGAAGGCGTGCCCGGAATCGGAAAGACGTTGACGGTGAAGGTGCTGGCGCGAATCTGCCGGCTCAATTTCCAGCGAGTCCAGTGCACGCCCGACTTGATGCCGGCGGACATCCTCGGCACGAGCGTGTACAGCATGACGTCGGGCGCGTTCACCCTGCGCCGTGGCCCCGTGTTTACCGACCTGCTCTTGGTGGACGAAGTGAACCGCATGCCCCCGCGCACCCAAGCGGCGCTGCTCGAGTCCATGGAAGAACGACAGGTGACGATTGACGGCGCGCGCCATCCGCTTTCCCCGTTCTTCGCGGTCTTCGCCACCCAGAACCCGGTTGAGTTCGAAGGGACTTACCCCCTGCCGGAGGCGCAGCTCGACCGCTTCCTCCTGAAAATTCGGCTGGACTATCCCAAGGCCGAGGATGAGGTTGAAATCCTCAACCGCTACCAGAGCGGGTTCGACGCGCGGGAACTCGATCGGCTGGGGCTTCAGCCTGTCGAGACTGAACTGCTCGCTGCGGCACGCCGCGAGGCCGGGGCGGTGCGCGTTGAGGAGGGTTTGTTTCGTTATATCAGCAGCATCGTCCGCAGGACGCGGGACTGGCCCGCGCTGAGCCTGGGGGCGAGCCCTCGCGCGACGGTGTACCTGATGCTCGCGGCGAAAGCGCTGGCGGTGATTGATGGGCGAGATTATCTGATTCCGGACGACGTCAAGGCGGCCGCCCCTCCGGTCTTGCGGCACCGGCTGATGGTGAAGCCCGAAGCTGACCTCGAAGGCGTCACGCCTGACCACGTCGTGTCGGAAGTCCTGGCAGGCGTCGAGGTGCCCAAGTGAGCGAGCCTGCGCGACTCGTCCCGCCCGTAGCGGCGGCGCGGGGGCGGAGCTCCCGCCGGTGGCCGGCCGCCTTTGCCCCTCGCTTCTACGTGGG
>QHZM01000087.1 GCA_003224665.1 Acidobacteriota bacterium | reverse complement strand
GCGGCTGTCGTGCCTGCGCCACCGTGGTGGACGACCGCTGCCATGCGCGGGAAAAGCCAGTCATGAGGAGCCGATTCCATGCTGAACACGTCATCGGAAAAATTGGTACTGGCGAGGCCCCCCCACCCTGTCAGCAGAATCCCTCTCTGCCTGACGCGCACCAGTGCCTGAACGACCAGATTTGTCAACTCCTCTCGATTATGGGTATTCATGCTGCCGAAGCCGATGTAAACCGGGGGTGGTCCTGAACTGAGGAAGTCCGCCAAGTCGGCCGGGGGTCGCCAGTCCGAGGAGTGGTTCAGAAACCAGTAGCCGGTGACGTAAATCCTTTCGCTCCAGTCCAGTGGCTTGGGCAGGACACTGGAACTGTAGCCATAAAGGATGGCAAGGCCCCGCTTGGAACTCCTTCCGCAAGGCACTCTGAATGAGAAGGGAGCCAACCCCAGGACCTCCTGCCGAAACCTGTTAACCCACGGCCGAAAAGCCTGCCAGAGGAAGTTTTCGGCAACCATGTGAGTCAACAAATTGAACCTGCTTCCTAAACGGGAACTCGACAGGAAATACGGTGCGGGAAAGGCACGCGTCGCGGTGAAGGGCTGGAGGTATGCCGGAAATACGGGCACTCGCATTTTTTCGGCGATCTGAAAACCGGCCCAGAAACCGAGCCTTGAAGCCACTATTGCTTCAGTTCCCTGGCAGGCACTCCAGCAATCCAACCCGCATCGCTCGACCAGGGGTTCGATGACGCGGAGGAGGCCGCGTGCGAAGAGAAGGGCATTCCCCCCAGCGGCCAACCAAGTTCGTCCAACATCGGACTCCACTATGTCGCGAGGACCGCCCGCGATCGGGAAAAAATCCAGGCCGCGGCTGCGGACGAGCGTCTCAAAACAGGCGTGCGTAGCCACGCGAACACTGTGGCCCGCCGATCGCAAACCGAGACCCAGGGCAACGTACGGCTGCACGTCGCCTTGAGAACCTAGTGTGATAATCGTGATACGCACGCGCTCTGTTCTGTGATTAGCCCTTCGAGTAAACTGCCCCGGGTGTCGAGTCAGTACCACCCATTCGAGTCAAAGCAATTCCAGAATTGACAGAAACAAGAACAGACGAAAAGTCCTCTGACGACCATTATCGACCGCTGCCAATACGCCAGGTTTTACTTACACAAAGCAAAAACGGCCTGGACTGGCACGGCAGTCAGCAAAAAGTCGACTTGCACACTTGAAGCCTTCGGAATACCAGGGCCGCGTTCGAGCCTCCGAAGGCAAAGGAATTGGAAACAGCGTATCCGATATCCACCGGCCTGGCTACGTTCGGCACAACGTCAAGATCACACGCTGGATCCGGTTCGTTGTAGTTAGCCGTGGGAGGGACGATGCCTTCGCGGAGACTCATGATTGTAGCAGCGGCCTCCAGCGCTCCGGCCGCACCTAAGGCATGGCCGTGCATAGACTTCGTGGAACTCACCGCCAGTCGGTCGGCGTGGCTCCCAAAGACAGCGCGGATCGCAGCGGTTTCCGTTGGATCGCTGGACTGGCTAGCTGTTCCGTGCGCGTTGATGTAACCGACCTCGTTTGATCCAATAGCAGCGTCTCGAAGGGCCGAGCGCATGGCACTCGCAGCCCCCCCGGCAGAGGGCTGGGTGAGATGATGAGCATCCGAGGACATTCCAAAGCCGAGGACTTCACCGTGGATCCGTACGCCACGGTCCCGTGCCGCCTCGAGCGGCTCGAGCACCAGAATAGCACTACCCTCACCCAGAATGATCCCTCGACGGTCTCTCGAAAAAGGTCTGCACGTGTCGGGTGAAACTACGCGCATTGCGTCCCACGCCTTCAAAAACCCCAGGCTGAATGGCGCTTCGCTCCCTCCAGTGATAGCCACTTTGGCGCTACCAGCGCGGACCCACCAGAAAGCCAGCCCAATTGCATGGGTGGCGGAGGAGCAGGCTGTGGAGATCGTCAAGCTCGGTCCCGTGACGCCAAGCTCGATAGAGATATGACTCGCTCCTGCGTTCGCCATAGCACGCGGGATAGTAAGCGGATGGACTCGGTTGCGCCCCAACTGGTACAAATCGACATAGCTAGCGTCTTCCGAACGCTGGCCGCCTACGCAGGTGCCGGTGATGACCGCGGTGTTCTCCAGAAGATCCGGGTTCCGTTCGACACCGGCATCCCTGACGGCTTCGCGTGCCGCGACCACGGCAAACTGGGCAAAGCGGTCCATAAGATTCGCACGCTTGTCGTCGAAATACGCCCGGTGATCGTAGCTGCGCACTTCGGCAACGTTTTGAAAGCGCAGCTTCGTGCGGTCCACAGATTCTATCGGTGCAATTCCAGATCGGCCCTCTCGTAGGGACCTCCAAAAATCGGAAGTAGTTTGGCCTAAGGCAGAAACCACGCCGATTCCCGTGATGGCGACTCGATGCATCTGAGGACCGGTGCTACCGACCCGGCGACGAGCGATATCTTCTTCGCAGCTCTCCGCTTAGGCGGGGCACTGCGTATGTGCTGAATCTGCTCGGCGCGAGTTTCAGGTTGTCCTTCTTGGCGAGCACATTATACATCCTGTTCGCGGGCTATAAACCAGGTGTGCTCGGCAAAAACAAACGCACCAGAGCTAGTTTTTGCGGCTAGACTTATGCCGTAATCTTCTCGAGTGGATATTCAGGATGCAATCCGCCCGGAACAGGCTTGACCAAGATTCTATGATCAGGTGGAATCCTGCGTCGGCCACCTCGGTGCATCGATAGAATGGCTGGCTCGAATCCCCAATTTCAGCAGCAGTTCGGCAGCGATACGCTCTTCTCCCCAAGTCGGTTTCCTCTGGGCCATTTCGACGATGAGCTCTCGCAGGTCAGCCAGAAGGCGCGGCCTACCTCGTAGTCTCGACTTCCAGCGCCAGAAGAGCCGAAAACCCTTTCGGTGCCGCGAATCAACATCTCCGGCTTAACGATGACCAGTGCAACTTTCCAGTCGAACAACTTGGACAGCAGTGCCAATGTGAGGCGAGCAGCATCATTGTCGGGGCTTTGGTCTTGCGTTCCACGTGCAGGGGTAAGCTCCTTCCGGAGGAAGAGATTCTCGGCCTTCCAACCGCACACCAGTCGCGGCCTTGCTTCCAGAACCCACGGGTACGCAATTCTTGCGGGTCACAGCGGTAGATCGGTGTGCGAACCGGGATGCACGGAATTATTGCGGGCTACAGGTCGGAGGCCGCCGGTACAGCGCGGACGCTTACCCCAGACCCAGGCGACGCAGGATCAACCCGTCGCGGAACCGGTCCGGCAAGAGCCGGGCGATAATGACCTGAAGGCTGGCATTCCGCCCCACCGAGTAGCGGGTTCCCGGCTTCTTGGAAACGAGCGCGTGCGTCACCGCCTGGGCGACGATGTCGGGCGAAATGGCTTTCTGGGCTTCGCGGGCCGCGGCCTTGCGGAAAGCGGGGATGGCGGCGCCGTAAAGCTCGTGCGCGCGCTCAGGCAAATTGCGGATCATCTCGTCGGCAGCGGCGGTCGACTTCTGCCAGATGGGCGTGGCGATGCCGCCCGCTTCGATGATCGACACCTCGATGCCCCAGGGTTTTAGCTCCATGCGCATGGCGTCGGTGAGACCTTCCATCGCGAATTTTGAGGCGCTGTAAAGGCCGACAAAAGGAATGGCCACCCGGCCGTTGGCTGACCCGATGTTGACGATGCGCCCTCGGGCTAGGCGGAGCAGCGGCAGGAAGGCCTGGGTGACGGCGAGCTGTCCGGTGACGTTCACTTCGAGCTGCTGGCGGACATCGTCAATGGGTAAAAACTCCAGCGGCCCCGCCACGGCGATGCCGGCGTTGTTCACAAGACCGGTCAGCCCGGCTTCGCCCACGGCTGCCGTGACGGTCTTTGCTGCGGACGCGATCGTGGCCGCGTCCGTGACGTCGATGCACACCGGGGTTAGCCGCCCGCTTGATTTTTGCTTCAGGGCATCGCCGTCCGCGTCCTTCCTTACTCCGGCGAAGACGCAGAAGCCCAGCTTGTCGAGGTGCAGCGCGCAGGCCGCGCCGATCCCTGTCGACGTTCCAGTAATCACTACCCCTCTCTCACTGGCCATCGGTTAGGCTGTGCTCCGCAAGAATGGTATCTGGCGGTTTTGAGATTTGAATCTCAGCGCAAGAATTCCTAATCGCCTACAATCACAGCGTCTCGAGAAATGCGATGAGCCCCTTGCGGTCTTCCTCAGAAAGATCAAGCCTGAAAGGATGGCCTTTCACCGCCCGGGTCCTAACATCGTACGCTTTGAAACCCGTAGGCTCGCACTCGTCCTGGGCGCGGCGAAGGTCACCAGT
>QHZM01000086.1 GCA_003224665.1 Acidobacteriota bacterium | reverse complement strand
CTCAAGAACATATCCACAGTGGATCCGCTCAAGGCGATTGCCCGTTTCGAGGCGCCGACACTGATCATCCACCCGGGAAACGACGAGTACCTTTCACCTGCCCATCCTGAAAATTATTTCCTCGCGGCGGGCGCCGGAATCAAAGAAAAGGTCATCGTCGCTGGCGCCGACCACACGTTTGCTTCGATCGCCTGGGAGGGCGAGGTGATCAGCCGGACGGTGGAATGGTTTCGGAAATATTTGAGCGGCGAGGGAAGGACTTCGAGGCGGGCACACAGCCGGCCCTGAGGCAGCCGCTACTTCCCCGCGATCTCGACGTAGCGGAGCTGTTGCTTGACGATATCGCGGGGATAGAGGACTTGGACGTCCCGTATCTTGCCGTTGGCGCCGAAAATGGGTTTGAGGTCGGGGTTGATCCCCGCCCAGTAAATGGGCAGGTCGAGCTTTTTGTACCGCTCCAGGACCTGATCCCGCCAGGCCTTGTTGAAGTGGATCCCGTAGCGGGTGACGAGTGCCTTGGCGGAATCGTAGTCGCCCTCGGCCTTGATGCGCATCAGCTCGGCCAGGAGCATCCCCACACCCTGGCGCATCTTGTCGTAGTCCTTTACCACCAGGTAAGTCTTTCCCTCGCGCTCGACGGGCTCGATGGCCCCGGTCTTGTCGCGGACGTAGTTGATGATGAGCTGCGTGCCGCGCCGGTGGTCTTCTTCGATCGTATCGCCGGTCGGCACTTCGCGGAGCTGGACGAGGGCGGCACGCGCCTCGCGGTCGTAGACCGCCTTCGCAGCTTCGAGATTCGGGACGGCGCCCATTTCGATGAGCTTGGGGTCAAAGAGGTTCCACAGGGCCATCAGATCGGCGCGGGTCTCTTCGAGAGTGGAATAATACTCTTTGATGTAATACGCCGGCTCGCGCGTCAGCCGGGGGTTCATCTTGCCCGAGCCGTGGCCGATGATTTCGTGCATGGTCGTAATCAAGTCGTCCGCGAGTTCGCGGTATTTGACGGCGCGCTCGATTTCTTCGGGCGAGTAGGCGAATTCTCGGGTGACGGCATCGCCCGTCGCGTGGTTGAGCGCGCGGGTCGAGCCGGTGAAGATGAAGCTTTTGCTCCCGTATTTGTCGTGGATTTCCGTTTCGTTAGGCAAATTTTCGCCGATCGTGGTCACCTCGAAATCGCCCGTCTCGATCAGCGCCTCGACGGCCCTGGCCAGGGGCGGGTAGGGCTTTTCGAGCTTGTACTTGTCCTCCCAGGGAGCGTGCTGCTCGAAGTACGCTGCGTTGGCGACAAAGTCTTTCATGAGCTTGTCCATCATTGCGTCCACGACGGTCACAAAAGCCTGCGACGCCCCCTTCATCCCGCGCGGGTCCTTATAGACCTCGATGAAGCCGTTGGTGAAGTCGATCGAGGAGTCGTCGCGCACCCAGTCAATGTTGAATTGCCGCCAGTCGGCGGGACTGCCGGTCTGGTAATATCGGATGAGATCGAGGAGAACTTTTTTCTGCGAGGGGCTCGCGTAGGGGACCGCATAGCCGATGTACCGGCTCGCCCGCGCAAGTTCGGCTGAGTAAAGACCCGGTGGGACATTTCCGCTCCCCGCGCCAGTGCGGTACACCTGCTCGACCAGATTTCCTCTGACCATGGCCAGCCGCGAGTTGAGCGGATACTTTTCCTCGAACCCCAGGAGGTCGCTCGTGCGGACGCCCTGGTACAGGTTGTTGGAGCTCGCTTCGAGAGGGTCTTTTCCTTTGGGTGGGTTCTTCACCGTCAACATGGGTTCGAAGGCAGGGTCGAAGACCGCCCTCCTGAGCTCTTCAAGCTCCCGGTCGAGCTTCGAAAGCGGCCCGATCGGAGCCCCGTTTTTCATCGCCTGCTGCGCCGCGGCCCGCAATTCCTCGAGCGTGAATTCCGGAAGAAACTTCCGCGAGGTGAACGCGTTGTGGTTGCCGCGGTTCGCCCAGAAGAGCTTGGTGAAGGCGGTGATTTTCTTCAGCGCCAGCGGGTCGATTCCCGCGGGGTGCTTCAGGATCTGTTCGAGCAGGTGCTTTTCGCGAAGGCCATAGAGGGAGTTCTGGTCGAACACGATGGGATGGATGGCGATGGCTGCCATGCAGAGCCAGTAAGCAACAATTTTTTCCTTCAGACGGACGTTCTTGAAGCTCTCGGAGTAGAGCTGCAGGAACCCCGTCTGGCCGACGCGATCCACGAGACTTGCGGGTTGCGCTTCGGGCGCGCCTGGCTGCGCTGCTGGGGAGCCGCTCGTCGAGCCAAGGCGGGTGCGGGTTCGCGGCCCTCGATTTTTCGCCTCCGCAGCCGGCGAGAGTAAGAAAAGGGCGAGGAAAAAAACAAAACAAGGTTTGTGCCTCAACGATAAACACCTCATCGAAGACTGAAATGAACCAATTCTTATAGCAGATTTGCCGGAGAGCTGGCCAGATAAGAATTTCGCCGCGGGCGGTTTTCGCCCTGCGACCGGCCTGCCCGGGACTGACTCAGCCTCTCAGCTTTTGTGCGTTGCCGGTGGGCTATCCAGTTTACCTCGAGGAGCCGCGCACGCCAAATGCGCGAGGCCCCCTGCGCAGGTTAGAATGGAGTTGCGGTGACCTTTGCATCCAATCCGAACAATGGCGGGGTGAGTCTCGTCAGTGCCGGCGCTCCACCCTCGTCGGAATATTGTTTTTTCTGCTGAATCCATGCGGCGAAGGAGGCAGCGTTGACGGCGCGCCGTAAAGTCGTGGGGATTTCCTCAGCGGCGATTTTGCTTTTCGGAGCCGGCTGGTTCTTGCGGGCGCGTCCTGGCATAATGCTTTTTACAGCGAGACCTACCAACATGAATCAGACAGCCGAGCACCCGGGGAGCGCGCCGTACACGAACCGTCTCATCCACGAGAAAAGTCCCTACCTCCTGATGCACGCCCACAACCCGGTGGACTGGTACGCCTGGGGTGAAGAGGCGTTTGAAAAGGCCCGCCGCGAACAGAAGCCGATTTTCCTCTCGGTCGGCTATTCGACCTGCCACTGGTGCCACGTCATGGAGCACGAGTCCTTTTCCGATCCGGCGATTGCCGAGACTATGAACCGCTATTTCGTCAATATCAAAGTGGACCGGGAGGAGCGTCCCGACGTCGATCGCGTTTACATGACTTTCGTTCAGGCAACGACCGGGAGCGGCGGCTGGCCGATGTCCGTCTTCTTGACTCCTGACTTGAAGCCATTTTTCGGCGGGACTTATTTCCCGCCGGACGACCGCTACGGGCACCCGGGGTTCCGCACGGTGATGCTTCGAATCGAAGAGGCCTGGGAAAAAGATCGCGCCAAGGTGGTCCAATCGGCCGACCAGATCACCGAGTATCTCCGTCAGAGAATCAACGCTGACCTCGGCAAGGCGGGCGACCTCGAAGAATCCGTACTCCACAAGACGTACGAGCAGATCAGGGCAAGTTACGACTCGGCCTACGGAGGCTTCGGCGCGGCGCCCAAGTTCCCTCGCCCTGTTGTCTTCAATTTTCTTTTCCGTTATCACGCCCGCGCAGGACAGAAGGATGCCCTGGAAATGACGCTCAACACCCTGCGTTTCATGGCTCGAGGCGGCATCCACGATCACATCGGCGGGGGTTTCCATCGCTATTCGACGGACGCCGCCTGGCACGTCCCGCACTTTGAAAAAATGCTCTACGATCAGGCGCAGCTTGCCGTCTCCTGCCTCGAAGCCTACCAGGTCTCTCACGACCAGTTTTTTGCGGGCATCGCCCGCGACATTTTGGAATACGTCTTGCGCGATATGAGGGGCGGCGAAGGCGGCTTTTACTCCGCGGAAGACGCCGATAGCCTGATTGAGCCGGGGAGGCCGGAGCATGGAGAGGGCGCGTTCTATCTCTGGGAAGCGAAACAGACCGAGCACGTCCTGGGCCGCGATGCCGCTGCCGTCTTCGATTCCTATTACGGCGTCGAGCCCTCCGGAAACGTTCCGCCCGGACGGGACCCGCAGGGCGAATTCACCGGGAAGAACAT
>QHZM01000085.1 GCA_003224665.1 Acidobacteriota bacterium | reverse complement strand
ATCGGCCCGCTCCAAGTGAACTTTGACCTGGAGGCAGAGAAAAAGATTTCGGAAGTGCGTGCGCTACGCGCGGGACGCGCCCTCGAGTTCAAGCAGTCTGGTTGCACCGTTGTTTTCGAGGTGCCGTCGGTAGAGGACTATGAAGTGATCGCGCTGACCTAGTAAAACTTCTCCGTGAAGGACAGGCCCATGCCGAAACGACACGACGCGGTCAATCGAAGAGACTTCTTGAAAATTGGGGGCGGCGTGCCGGGTCTGCTCGCGTCAGCCGCCTCCTTCCCTCCGGCGGCATTTGCCGCGCCGCCGGCAAACATCCGCATCACGGACGTCAAATTCCTTCATTTGCGCTTCCCCGGCCGGACACCTCGCATCCGGAACGCCATCATCGAGAGCGGCGGAGGCCCGCCGGAAATGACCCAACTCGAGATCTATACGGACGCCGGTATCATCGGGCGAAGCCTCCCGGCCGGCGCTACTCACATCATCGAAGGCGAACTCCTGCCCAGGATCAAGGGCCAGAACCCATTTTTCATCGAGCAAATCTGGGACCGCATGTACCGCTACAACCGTAAGCCGGTCGCCAAGGGCGAATACATCCGCGCCATGGGCGCCGTGGACCTCGCGCTCTGGGACATCATCGGCAAGGCGCTCGAACTCCCGGTCTATAAAGTGCTGGGCGCCTTTAGAGACGAAATCCGCGTGTACGCCGCCGGCGGCTACTACGAAGAAGGCAAAACGATTTCCGACCTCGTCAAAGAGATGGAAGGCTACTTGAACGAGGGGTTCCGCGCGGTCAAGATGAAAGTGGGCGGAGAAGGATTCGCCACCGACGTCGAACGTGTGCGGGCGGTGCGCGAGGCGCTTGGTCCGGACATCGACATCATGGTGGACGCCAACGGGAAGTGGCGCGCTTACGAGGCCATCCGTTTCGGCAGAGCGGTTGAAAAATACAATCCGTATTGGTTCGAGGAGCCGGTGGAGCCCGATGATTATGCGGGAAGCGCAGAGGTCAAGAAGGCACTGGACACGCCGGTTGTGATGGGGGAGAACGAGTTCACTCGCTGGGGCTGCCGCGAGCTCATCCAGGCAGGCTCGGCCGATATCCTTAATTTCGATACCGTTATCGCCGGCGGAATCACTGAGTGCCGGAAGATCGCTGCCCTCGCGTCGGCGTTCCACATCCCCGTCGCGCCGCACGGCAGCCCATTCATGGCGGTTCACCTGCTCGCTGCAACATCGAACGGCCTGATTATGGAGACCTACCCCGGGATCGAGAGCCGATACAACCCTGCTCTGCCTCTCTACCCGGTCAAGAACGGTTACATCCGTGTCCCGGAAAAACCCGGGCTCGGAATCGACCCCGATCCCGAAATCGTCAAGAAGTATCGCGCCGAATGATCAGACGCGCCTTGCGGTCTAGTCGCACCTTGGAGTTTCAAAAGGGAGAGAGAGCATGAATGACTCGAGCCTGGACTTGTCGCGCCGCAAGTTCTTGAAGGGGGCCACGGCCGCCTCTGTGACTGGGCTTCTGGCTCCCGGGGACGTCGCGAAAGCAGCCGACCCGGAAAACCAGGCCACCGCCTCACAAGGCGCCACCGCAAGCCAGGCGGCAGCCGGAGGGAAATTCATTGGCATTCAGGTCGGAGCCGTCTCCTTTGTGGACGAGGGCGTGGACAAGGTGCTCGACCTCTTCCAGGAAAAGGCCCGTGTCAACGCACTAATGCTCGCGGTCTTCACTTACGGTCGGGGTATTGCCGGGCGGCAACTGCCGGGGCAACCCCTGCCCGACCACGGAGCGCAGGAGTACGATTCGAACACTTTTCATGGCGGCTGTTACGCCGCCGTTCATACGCAATATTACCCCGACACAATCTTTAAAGATTTCCGGGCGCCCGACCTGGGTGACTTCGACCTGCTCGGCGCCGTCGTACCCAAGGCCAAGTCGAGACGCATGCGGAGCTACTGCTGGTTCGAGGACGTGTATAACCCGCGCCTGCTGGCGAATTTCGAGAAGGTCGCCGAGGTTGACGTCTATGGACGCCGCACCGGCCAGGCCTGCCTCAACCATCCCGAGTTGCGCCGCTTCCTGGCCGCTCTCGTCGAAGACTGGGTCAAGTCCTACGACGTGGACGGCATCATGTGGGGATCCGAGCGCCAAGGGCCGCTCAACAACGCTATCGGCTCGCATCACGGTCGGTTCACCGGCCGGGGTAGGATTACCTGCTTCTGCGAGCACTGTATTGAGAAGGGTCGCGAGCGCGGAGTCTCGGTCGAAAGAGCTCGGGAGGGATTCATTGAGCTCGATCAATTTGTCCGAGCCGCCTGGGCCGGCGAGAGGCCCTCCGACGGCACCTTTGTAACTTTTTGGCGGATCCTGCTGAACCACCCGGAAATCGTGGCGTGGGAAAAACTCTGGACTGACAGCCAGCAGGAAATCTACGGGCTCATTTACGGGACTGCGAAAGGCATCAACAACCGCGTCCAGGTGGGATGGCACATCTGGCACAACAATTCTTTCAGCCCATTTTACAGGGCCGAACAGGACTACTGGAAGCTGCGGCAGACGTCAGACTTCCTGAAGGTCGTCTCGTACAACAACTGCGGCGGCCCTCGTCTGGCCGAGTACATAAGGAACATCCACTCGACAGTCTTCCGCGACGCGAGCCCGGAGGAATGCCTGGCGCTCCATTACCGGATTCTCGGGTACGAGGAAAAGTCGAGTCTCGAGCAGCTCCCGACTGCGGGGCTCTCGGCGGATTACGTGGCGCGGGAAACGAAAAGGGCTCTTGCGGGCGTGCGAGATTCCGAAATGAGGCTCGCCAATCTGGCTGCGGCGGGCGAATCGCTCAAGGAGCTCACCATCACATAACCTAGCATTGCTGCTATCAAACGGACGGGGACTTAAATCACGTCAATTGTTCCGGAAGAAACAGTCCGGACAGGTTTTGATTTTAATCAGCTCAGCGCTCCGTCAAATTGCCCCCACTGAGAGAGCCCCACACGCAGGGTTACCTCTTGGCAAGGTTTTCGTACCGGTCTTCGGGCGCGCTCTCTTGAGCGACCGGAAATCCTCGCGGGGCCCAGCCCGGGAACGTGAGCTGCCCAAACTCATCGGTCTCGCCGCCAAATCCCCCGCGCATGTCGACGACGGCCGTGAAACCGGCGTCAAGCAGCAGCCCGGCGGCCTTCAATGATCGCCCGCCCTTCTGACACCCGGCAATCAGCTTGGCGTTCTTCCCGAAATTCGCTTCGACGACCTCGACGAACCGAGGGTTTGGTTGCATCCGGCCGTAAGGATCGGGCTCGACGACGGGGACGTTTTTTGCTCCGGGGACGTGCCCCGCGTCAAATTCCCGCGCAGTGCGGACGTCGAGATAGATAGTCCCGCCCTTCGATTCGAGCTCTTGCTTGGCTTCGTCCGGCGTGATTCGTTTGATCTGCATATTTTCCTCCCGGCTTCTCTCGTGTCGAGGTGCACGGAAAACACCTTCTAACCATACCCGATTTTAATTCTTTCGCAAACTGAGCATTCCGGCAAGAAAAAGGCGTGGGAGGCTCGTCCTGGATTCCCCGAGACTGGGGAGCACGCCGCAGGCTGCGGGACGGGACAGCGCCCCCTCTGCTCAAGCGTCAGCGTGGTCAGAACACTCCTCAAACCCCAGCAACGCCTGCGCCCTGGTGTTCCCATCACTCAGCGATCAGCCCTCTGTCTCCCGACACCTGAAACCCGGCACCGGACACCTGTACTTTCCGTGCCTTTAATCGCCAATTATCAATCGGCAATTCCGAACGTCCCTAGTCTGTCCTCCCGCCTCCTGACTTCTGACTCCTGATTCCTGCTTTTCGCCTTCAGCGCTCAATCGGCGGATGACCTGATGAATCAATGGCCTGATGGGGCTCCCAGCCCCAAATTCCCCTGGCACAACATTTACACACGAATTACTGTTACCCGGACCGATACCCTAGCCCTCTGCTAAGACCGGAAGACCGCCATGACCGAGACCGCTTGCAACAAGAGGTGATCACAGGTCGTGCGGGCGGGAAGCACGGTGAGTTAGCCGCTCGGACCGTACGGGATGCGCTCGTTGCGTCCCCCAGCGCAGACTCTGCAACTCCAGGAAAATTAGCCGGTGGTGCCGGTCGCGAAATAGTCGGGGACAAGTGACATTCGAGGAAAAGTTCAAAGCTAAAGTAATCCAGCAAATCCATGGGCGGGAAGTGGGCTTCCTTCTTGGTGCGGGAGCTTCCTATCTCAGCGGAGCAGGATATCCGCTCGCCAATGCTCTGTGGAATGAGGTGAGGGACCTACTGCATCCCGAGGATCGGCAACTCATCGAGGGCCAGATAATACAAGGCGGCGTTGGCCTCGAAGAAGCGCTCGACATTCTTGACAATGGCTCTGTGCCTAGGCAACAGTTAAGACACCGGGTTGCATCCGCTATCGCCAACCGTTTCCGGACGTCGAGGCCTCCACTTGAATTCCATTGCTCCTTCATTAGAGGCATCACAAGGCGCCCTGACCGTCGAGTCCGAGTGTTCAGCCTGAATTATGATCCGCTTGTTGAGAACGCGGCCGACTGCGAAAGCCTACTGCTTTCCGACGGGTTCTGCGGTGCCAACAACCCCTTCTTTCATCCGGTTAGCTTTGAATTCCACATTTTGATCCCCTCCCGGCGCCGTCAGAGACCCATGTGCGAACCAATTCGCGGAATCGTCAATCTCTACAAACTCCATGGATCAATTGGGTGGTTCATAGACGAGAGAAACTTGATTCGGCGCTGTACACCCGAGGACTCAATCCCGGATGGCGCAACTCTCTTAATGATCCCGCCACACTATCGGAAGGCACAAGATACAGGTATCCCACCGTACTCGCTACTGTGGTCTGAATTCCGGGGTGTGCTCAACAACGACCAAAGTAGGCTTCTTAGTCGGTTCGTCTGTGTCGGATACGGTTTGGGAGACACTCACGTGAACCCCATTCTCGAGACGGCTCTTGCCAACCCAAATTTCACCATGTTGATACTCGCCCGGGATTTGCCCGAAGCTAGATTTGACAACTGGAAGAGATTCGAGAACGTGATTATCGCAACTGAACACAGGTCTGGACTTTACCGAGAAGAAGGCCCCGGTCTTCCGGAAATATGGAGTTTCGAATGGTTGGCCGAGGAGGTGAACAGAAATGCCTGAGGACTCTCCGACCCTTATTGGACACCTACTGGACGTGCAGGGGGCCGTGTTTCTAGCCGACATCATCGAGGAAGAAGAGGGCGTAACGCCAAAAGTAACCATCGGGGATGAGGACATTGTTGTCGGACGCCTTGGCTCTTATGTATGCGTTGAACAAGGGAGTCTCCGTGTCATCGCGATGGTAACGCGGATGACAGAGAGAGAGAAGATTCCGGCGACCCTTTTCGGAGCTACAGAAGCAGCCGAAGACCTTGTACCGATTGCAGTCCGCACTATGCAATTGGTTCCGGTTGGATATTTAGACCAAGAGGGAATTTTTGAAAGAGGAATAACTCAATATCCGACAACCGGCGCGGAGGTCCACGTTGTCGCAAGTCCTAACTTAAGGGTTATGTTCAGTCGGTTCCAAGAGAAAGCCTACGAGGTTGGGTCGGTTTCGTCCAACACAGCTATGAGGGTCTGCCTTGACCCGTCGCCTCTCTTTGGTCGTCATTGCGCAATCCTGGGACAGACTGGGGCTGGCAAATCATGGACTGTAGCATCGTTACTGCAGAAGGCTGTAAGTCTTACGCCTCGAGCCCATTTAATCCTTCTGGATTTGCACGGTTAATACCGAAACGCGTTCGCGGGGAACTGCGCCCAGGTGGTCAATGCACTAAGCCTCGAAATGCCCTACTGGCTGATGACATGTGCGGGGCTGTGCGACCTGTTGATCGACAGGTCAGAACTCAGTGCTCATAACCAAACAGCGTTCTTTCGAGACACACTGAATACCCTACGGGTGGCTGAGGGTGAACGACTCGGACTACCGAGAACAACCGTCGACACACCTGTGTACTTTTCCCTCGACGAACTCAGGACAGCGATTCTAGACGAGAATCAAAGAATGGTTCCGGGGGCCAGGAACCAGCCAATCAAGGGGCCGATGCACGGCGACTTCGATCGCTTTCTAATGCGGCTTGATAGTCGCATGAACGACGTCCGGTACGACTTCCTGTTAAGCCCACGCCTGAGGGAGACTCCTCCTCTATGGAGCAACTCCTACGTGACCTCGTAGGTCTTGGCACGCGCAGGGTGCCAATCACTGTCCTCGACCTAAGCCCCGTCCCATTTGATGTGCGTCCAACTGTGACTGCACAAATCGGCAGGCTCGCTTTCGAGTTCAACTACTGGAATCCTCGATACTCGGAGTTTCCAATACTGCTAGTTTGTGAAGAGGCGCATGCGTACATCAAACGAGAGAGTGATGTCCAATTCGAAGGGGCACGTAAATCCATGGAAAGAATCGCGAAAGAGGGGCGAAAGTATGGAGTTGGCCTCACCATGGTCAGCCAGCGTCCGCATGAGCTTTCAGAAACAGTCCTATCTCAGTGCGGGACATTTATTTGCCTTAGGATGACCAACCCGGACGACCAAGAGTATACGCGGAAACTTGTGCCAGAGGCAGAACGAGATCTGGTCAGCATCCTGGCTGGGCTACGCAGAGCGGAGGCGCTTGTATTAGGTGAGGCCGTTCCGATACCCACGCGTGTCCTCCTGGACCGTCCAAACCCCACTCCCTCGAGCGACGACGTGGACTTCTATCGGCAATGGCGCGAAG
>QHZM01000084.1 GCA_003224665.1 Acidobacteriota bacterium | reverse complement strand
ATCAACTGCAGTGCGCGAAAACACAACCCCGCCATCTTGCGGATCTTGCCTTTCCCGGAGTGATGTCCGACGAGTCTGTAGTTCAGATGAAAGAGGTCGGCCAGCTCGCGTACTTGAAAACAATCGCGCGCGGTGAGCACTACGGGATAGCCGTGCTTCCCGAGTTCCTCAACGATTGGAGCAAAAAATGGCACGTGAGGAGAGTTATCCAAGTCGATCCAGATCTTCCCCTTGTCGGTAAACGGTCGTTGCCTGTCTGCCTTCACCATATATGG
>QHZM01000083.1 GCA_003224665.1 Acidobacteriota bacterium | reverse complement strand
ACGTCCGAATAACAGCGCTATCGACAGAACAAAAGCTAGATGGCAACTGTGGGGCCGCGACCGGTGTCCGCCACCCAAACGAATTCAAAACCTCGTTGGCCACATCCTGCAGTTGCTCCGGTCGAAGGTGCGGATACATCGGGAGAGAGAGAACTTCGCCCGTGACCTTCTCAGCGATCGGAAAGTCGCCTTGCTTGTAGCCCAGGGCGAGATAAGCCTTCTGAAGATGAAGCGCCACCGGGTAGTGAATGCCGGTGCCGATGCCAGCTTTTGCGAGGTACGTCCGCAACGCCTCCCGACGTCTTATGCGAATCACATAAAGGTGGTATGCCGCTCTGCACCAAGACGGTTCGTACGGTAGCGCGATATTCTCCGCAAGCGGGCAGAGCAGCTCGCCATATCGATGGGCGATTTCGCGCCTGTTGCGATTCCATTCCGTCAAATGCTGGAGTTTGACCCGCAAGAGCCCAGCCTGAATGGCGTCTAGCCGGCCGTTATACCCCTCCAGGTCGTGATAATACTTTTGCGCCTGGCCGTGATCGCGCAGCATCCGGACTCCTTGCATGATTTTTTCGTCATTGGTTGTCACCCCACCTGCTTCTCCGCATGCACCCAGATTCTTCCCGGGGTAGAAGCTGAAGGCAGCTGCTCGGCCCATCGAACCAGCTTTTCTCCACTGATTGTCTTTTCTTGAAAAATACTCAGCCCCGTGGGCTTGGCAAGCGTCTTCAATCACGATCAAGTTGTGTCGCTCCGCGAGCTCGAGTATGCGATCCATGTCCGCAGTCTGGCCGTACAGGTGCACTGGAACGATGGTTGTGACGGGCCTCCTTGTCTTCTGGTTCAATAGTTTTCCAGTCGCACGATCGAGGAGGCATCGCGTTTCCAAATACTTCTCGAGTTCCTGCGGATCCATGTTGTAAGTGCGCTCGTCGATATCCACGAAGTCCGGCCGCGCGCCAGCCTGAGAGATGGCCTCTGTGGTTGCGACAAAAGTGTTCGGAGTCCGCCCACGAATCCAGCTGTCTTCAGGGCGCTGCGGAACACCGACACCAATTCCTCCTCAAGTTCAAGGTGCGGCGTGGTCAGTTCTAAGAAAGGAATTTTACCGTTCCTACTCATTTCGCCACCTTCAGGTCAGCCTGCTTTCTTATCCGGTGACGTCACGGGTTCGGCTGTCACGATCTTCTTGCAAAGAGAAGTTGCTAATGCTGATGTGAAGAGCGCCGCGCCTTCGGAATTGAGATGAGTTTCATCTGACTCGTAATACCTTGTGGAGAGAACAGCGGGATTAATCGGCACCAATGTTTCAACTCCGACATTTCTTGAAGCGGTGGCCATTTGGCGGGCAACACTGTCTGACGACGGAGTCGGCGGGATCACAAGAATCAACTTGGCTCCGTGGGCCTCGCATATTTCACGTAGTCTCCGCAATCGGGAACTGGCAATTCGGTCAAATTCTGCGCCCTGCGGAATGGTCGGCTTTCCCCTTGCCAGCATGAATAAGTCTTCAAAGTGAGGAATCATGTGACGGAGGATTTGTGCCCGAAGGATGCTGCGCGCGTCCCAGAATGTGCTCCAATGTTCAAGCAGGAGGTTACTAGTTGCCGTACGATCCAGCCCCGAGTCTGAACTCGCATCAAGTACTTCTCGGGCATCAAACAGCATCAATGGACCATACTCGTGACGCACGCCGTTTCCAAGAAAGCTGCTCACTGGGAGACCTACAACCACTACTTGCGGCCTCGCCCCTTCACGAAAGAGGCGGCGCAACCCATACAGCCAGTCATAGTAAGTGGTGGCTTCAAGGAAGATGGGGTAGATCCGCAGGCTGGTGGCTGTCAACTGTTGCAATCGGTCTACGTCCACACCCGCGAGTAGTAACGAATTGCCTACCATCAGCACTGATGCTGGTCCGCCAGGATTTGAGGGGCGAGATCCAACGGCTTGGACATATTGCTGGGAAACGCGAAGATACGTTCCGGAGTATTGCTTCAGCAGAACATTTGACACAACTTCCAGCGCAATGATGAGGATCGCGCAGATCCCACACAGCATCTTGGCGTAGACCAAGGCGACTGAATTAGAACCGGAAGTAGACGAACGCATTGAGACTGCTCCCTGAAAAGAGGGCGAGCACTACAAGTGCGGCAGCAGCGAGTCCGGTCCGAACGGCGTAAGGCGCAGCTGCAAATGCATATTCGTGGTTGCCGGCCTCCAACAGCAGGTCGGCGAGGAATAAAGGTATCGAGAAAAGGCAGAGCATAACGAACGCAGAGGCGTACTCACTCCGCCAAGCGAAATTGGACAGTCCTGCCAGCAGTTGTACCGCCGAAGCGAGTGAGGTCGCCCGGAAGAATGCCAAGCTCAAACAAAAGATATTGAAGGTCAGAATCCGCTGTGCCCACAGAGAGAAGAAACTGGTGGAGCGCAGAGGAAGAACGGCATCTCCCGGCTTCGTTTTGGCCGGGAAAAAGTAACGTTCCACAGACAGCACGACACCGTGGATGGCGCCAAATACGACAAACGTCCAGTTCGCGCCATGCCAGAGACCCGCCAAGACCATGGTAATGGAGAGATTTCGGGCGGTTTTCCATTGGCCATAGGCACTGCCACCAAGAGGAATGTACAAATAATCGCGAAGCCAGGTGCTCAAACTGATATGCCAGCGCCGCCAGAAATCCTGAAGGCGATGCGCGAGGAACGGCTGACGGAAATTAACCATGAAGTGGAAGCCCAGCAATTGTGCGCTGCCGCGCGCAATATCGCTGTAACCGCTGAAGTCTCCGTAGACTTGCCAGGCAAACGCATACGTCCCGATTAGGACGACCCAGAAGTTGGAAGGTCCGAATTGGCCGCCAAATGCCGCGTTCGCGAGAAGAGCGCAATTGTCCGCGATCACGCACTTGCGGATGAGTCCAGAAAAAATCAGCATGAGGCCATCGAAAAACCGTTCCGCATCGAAGGAACGTTCCTTCTGAACCTGCGGAAGCAGGTGGACCGGTCTTTGTATCGGGCCAGCAATCAAGTGCGGGAACAGGCTGATGAAGAGGGCATAATCGAAGAAAGACCTGGAAGCCTCGATCCTCCCTTTATAGACGTCCACGATGTAGGCGACTTCCTGAAACGTGTAGAACGATATGCCTGCCGGAAGAATGATGCGAATCAACAGCCGCGGGATATTGTGAATACCAAGGCTGTCCAGGGCGCCCAAAAAGGAACCTGCGAAGAAATCAAAGTATTTGAAGACCCCAAGAATCGAGAAGTTCAAGACGAGTGAGAAGATAAACCACTTCTTCCGGTTAGGATCGGAGCGGCCGGGGGCAATTTTCTGCGCGATCAGAAAATCCACCGTCGTGCTTCCGATCATGAGCGCGAGGAAGCGCCAATCCCACCAGCCGTAGAAAAAGTAGCTAGCGACGAGAAGGAAAATGTTTTGGGCGCGATGACTGAGACGCCAGTAGACCAGCACGATCGGGATCAAGAACACGAAATATACAGGAGAGTCGAAAAGCATGGTAATGAATCAAAACAATGTTCTCGCTCGGAAATCCAAGCTTGTTACGTGTAACGTGCGGGCCATTTCCTGCGAGCTGAGTCACGCCGCAGGAAGAAGCTTACACTCCGCAAAACTGTGCAAACTCCAGGTCGAAGCTTTCCACCATCGGCCCGGCGACGAATCCAGCAGTCCTCAGGGCACCTCGGAAGCCTGTAAGCAATTCTTCTTGCAGTTCTACGAGAGGCTTGACAGCGTCTAGGAAGAGAATTTTAAAGTTGTCGGCCATTTCATCAACCTCAGCTCTGGCGCAATCAAGCGGAGGAGCTTTGCTGGATTCCCGGCCACAATGGCATTGTCGGGCACGTCGCGGACCACGACGCTGCCGGCGCCGACCAGAGCGTTATTACCGATGACGAGGTTCGAGAGGATCGTTGCACCGGAACCAATGGAGGCGCCTTTTTTCACCAGCGTTGGCTCCACTTTCCAGTCCTTTTCGGTCTGGAGCCTGCCTTCCGGAGTGGTGGCGCGCGGATAACCGTCGTTAATGAAGGTTACGCCGTGGCCCACGAAAACATCGTCTTCAATGGTCACCCCTTCACAGATGAAGGTATGGCTGGAAATTTTGCAATTCCTGCCGATCTTGGCGTTCTTTTGAATCTCGACAAAAGCGCCTATCTTGGTGCGGTCGCCAACTTCGCAACCATAGAGATTGATGAATTTAGAGAGCTTCACGTCTTTTCCCAATTGCACATCGGGAGCGATGCACTGATACTGGCTCATAGAGGGACGATTTTTCCTCTTTCCGTCAAGGATTGGTCGGCCGCTTCAAGTATTTTGACCACCCGCAAACCTGCAGGACCATCATTGATGGGTGTTCGATCATTCAGGACGCAATCAATGAAGTATTCAAGTTCGACCTTCAAAGCCTCGCTTTGTTCGACTCGGGGCGCCCACACATCTCCCGAACGGTAACTCACAAGCAATTCATAGACGCCCTTCCCGTTGGCGATCTGCACGCCTTTATCGTAGACCTTAATTTTCTCGTCGGCCTCGAGATCGTTCCAGACCAGCATCTTTTTTTCACCGCCGATCAGAGTGGTTCGAACCTTGACCGGAGAAAGCCAGTTGACGTTGACGTGGGCGATCACGTTGCGGGGAAAGTAGACAGTGATGAAGGCCACGTCCGCCAGACCGTTTACGTGCTTCCCACCCGTCGCGACGACCGCCTCCGGTTTCTCCTGGATGATGTAATCCATAATGGACAAATCATGAGGCGCAAGGTCCCACACGACGTTTACGTCATGTTGGAAGAGACCCAGGTTCACCCGAGTCGAGTCATAGTAGTAGATATCCCCCAATGTACTGTCGTCGACGAGCTGACGGATTTTCCTCACTGCGCCGGTGAAGAGAAACGTGTGATCCACCATGATCTTGAGCCTGTTCCGGTCCGCTAGCTCGATTAGCTCCTCGGCCTGTTGCGACGTCGAAGTGAACGGTTTTTCGACGAAGACGTGTTTGCCATTTTGGAGGGCGGATTTCGCCAGCTCGAAATGCGTCCAGACCGGTGTGACCACGGCGATGGCGTCGATTTGAGCGGAAGCCAGGAGCTCCGCGGAGTCCGTCGTCAGCTCGACACTTGGATAGACCCTTCTTGCACGCTCGAGCGTGGCGGGATTTCCGTCGCAGATTGCAGCGACCTGACAGTTTTCGAGACCATGGAGATTCCTGACTACATGGCGCGCATCAAAACCGGGCTAATCTCGTATGCGAAAAAGGCGAGTGCACAATGGCGACGGCTCAGTATGCACCTTCGCCGGAGAAGACAGCCCGTGGGGTCTGAAGAAGAATTTTGATATCCAACCAGGGGGACCACCCTCTAGCGTATCTTAGGTCCAGACGGACCATATCGTCGAAGCTGGTTTTGCTTCGTCCATTCACTTGCCATAGCCCTGTGATTCCTGGCTTGGCCTCCAAAACCCGGCGTCTGTGCCAGATGTCATAGTTCGCAAGCTCATAAGGAATTGGAGGTCGCGGTCCTACCAGAGACATCTCCCCTCTTACAACCTTCACAAATTGAGGGAGCTCATCAAGGCTGGTCTTTCGCAGGAACTTACCTACGCGGGTAACCCGGGGATCCTCCGCGATCTTGTAAACAGCATGCTGGTTCTGTCCCGCTTGTTCGCCCTCGCCCTTCCCCGATATGAAGCGTTTGACATATTCCTTGTGGATGGTAGTGTCGTTCACGAACTCCATGGACCTGAACTTCAAACATGTAAAGGTTATTCCGTGCTGACCCACTCTCTCCTGTCGAAATAGGATTGGCCCCTTTGAAGTGAGTTTAATGGCAATCGAAATGACGCCAAACAAGGGCGAAAAAATAGTGAGTGCCAGAACGCTGCTCACAATGTCCATCGCCCTTTTGATAAGGCGAGAGAACCTTCTCGAGTCGTCGCGCTGCAATAGATCTGGATAGAGCTTGCTGTCAACTGCAAGTCCGGGCTTTTGCCCGTCCCAGTCTTCCGGGAAGAAGTGGAAAGAAATGTGAATCTGATTGACGAGTTCCGGGTCCAGGTTGCGGCGCAGGGCAACGGTTACTCTGGCACGCATCGCGTGCAGTATCGAACTCCTGTCTGCTCCGTCGATTTCCGCAAAGATAACTCCCAGAACAGAATTCTCGTCATACCAGCCCGTTATGTCTGTCTCTCTTGTTGAAGAGGAGAGTGCGGAGACGATCTTGTGAAGAACTTTGCCTTTTTGATTGATTTGTGGAAATTTTCCAGCATCGACGAGCATAAGCAGAAGGAGTTTTCGAGAGCGCTCCGCTCTCTTCCGTTCCAAGCTCAGCATTCGCCTGAATAGATCCGTTGAAAGGAATTCGTAACGCGGGCCACGAGAGAAATGTTGGAATGGAGTCAAGGTCTTTGCGGGTCTTCTAGAACCTGACTTGATTCTCCACGACGGAATTTTCAAGGAAAGAGTCATGACGCTTTGCTCGCTTTCTTGTATTTGGATTCAGCTCTACGTGCGTTGCCGCCCGCCGTATCGCCCGCGATAAACGCATGATTATGAAGTGTGATTAACCAGTGAACTGTCACGATAAGGGCGGAGAGTTCAATGTGGCAGCACAAGCCTGACGCTGCTGGGGAATGGCCATCACCCAGGCACCGTCCACTTCGACGGCAACCGAGCGTTGGAGAAGGGTCACGGACAGCACGAGG
>QHZM01000249.1 GCA_003224665.1 Acidobacteriota bacterium | reverse complement strand
GTCCGTTTTTCCGGATTATTTTTGCGTTACTGTAGATGAAATCCAGCGCTTTCTGGTTGCGGCGGATGGCAACAATTCTATCCAGCTCCCCGTCGCGTGTCAAGCGCGTTTTGAGAGCCGCGGGAGTCTCCTGCCCCTCCTTCGACATCTCGCGGACCAGCTCATCCACTTCGTCCCCGCTGACCTGGATTCCTTCGGCCTCCGCGATCTTCCCCAGGATCAACGAGGCGCGGACTTCCTTTTCCGCTTCAGGCCGCGACTCCTCACGGACTTTGCTCCAGTCCACTTCCGTCGCGCGCGGGTCGATACCCTGCGCCATCAGTTGCATGAGGACCCTTTCGAGTCTGCGGTTGAGCTGCCTTTCGACCACGACCTTCGGGACGGGAATCGGGTGGGCCTGAAGGAGCTGCTCCACCAGCTTCTGCTTCGCCGCGCCTCCCACCGCCCGCTTGCGCCGCTCTTTCAAGTCCTCGCGGAGTTTGACCCGCAATTCTTCTAGTTTCGAAAACTCGCTGACCGATTTGGCCAGCTCGTCGTCGAGGGCGGGCACAACCTTCTTTTTGATGCTTTGCACTTCCACGCGGTAGTGGAGCGTCTTTCCGGCGAGAGATTTCTGGGGGTAGTCTTCGGGATAAGCAACCTCGAATTCCCGTACGTCTCCGGGTCTCGTGCGGTCGAGGTTTTCCGTAAACGCCCCGACCGTGCCTTTCCCGCCCAGGTGTACCAGAGCGTCGCGCGCCTCGACGGGGGAAGCCGCCGGGTCCTTCGCGTCGCGGCCCCGGTAATTGACGATGAGGTAGTCACTCTTCTCGGCCGGGCGGTCCTCGACCACCTCAAACGTCGCCACGCGCTGACGAAGCTCTTCGAGCGCCTCGTCCACGTCCGCCTCGGTCACGGAGGGGTCCTCCTCCTCGGCCTCCAGCCCTTTGTATTCCTTCAGCTCAAACTCGGGGAAGATTTCGAACGTCGCCTTGCAACTTATCGGCTGATTGTCCTCGAACTTCAGGTCATTAAATTCAGGGCGGCCGGCTAGCGCCAATTTTTGTTCCTTGATGGCATCCTCGAAGAATCTCGGGAGCAGCGACTGGACGACCTCGCTGCGGATGTCCTTGCGAAAAAGTCGCCAGACCAGCGACGGAGGAGCATGCCCGGGGCGGAAACCGGGGACGCGGGCAACGCGGGCGTACTGGGCCGTCACGCTCTGGGCCTCTCGCTCCACCACGTCGGCGGGAATCTCGATTACCATTTCCTTCTTGAGGGTCTCGGCGTCCACGGCTAATCTGTGACGGCTTTTTCAGGTGATAGTAAGGGCGAGCTGAGGACTTCTCCCAAGAGTCTGCTTCAGCGACCCGACGAAGGGAAAAACCTTGGCCGCCGTCCAGGAAGGTGCTGGGCCTCTGACGCCCCAGACGGTCAGTATAGCAGAGAGGTTTCTGCTGTCAACTTATCCTTTTGGCCAGATCAAGACTTTGGTACAGGCAGCGCCGAGCATTATCGAGCTTCAGGTCCAGGGGGTCCAGCTAGCCGATGCCTCTGCGATCGTGTAGATTGTGGATGGGTCTGAATCCCTTTGGCTGAGCCAAAATGTTTGAGCGATATACAGAAGGGGCGAAACGCACAGTTTTCTTTGCCCGTATCCAAAGCCACATACCCCTCCGCCCTCCAATTCCTAAAGGTAAGGACTTGCCGCTCAGTAAGGACGGCAAGATTTTGTTGGCAAATACTGCCAGCGAGGCAGGGGGCTTGAGCCACCGGCACATTGGACTCGAACACTTCCTGCTCGCTATCCTCCGGCAGAAGAGGTGGTTTGCTGCGAAAGTCCTCCGTGAGCAGGGCCTGGAATATTCAGAAGTGCGCGCAGAAATTGCGCGTGACACTGGCGATTAGTAATTCTCTCACGACAGCAACAGCATTCAGCGGGGGCCTGCTTGCGCCTGGCGTGCCGCAAAATTCAAACATCTCGTTTACCGCTGCGCTTGGGCCGTGCAGTGCCACCCGATACGCCGGGGCCATTTAATTGGAGCCAATCACCATGAAAACCAACCGGAGAAACTTCGTTAAAACTTCGCTCGCGGCCGGCTATGCTCTTACCGGTTTCCCCTACATTCTCGGCGAGAGTCCGCAGAAATATCGTGTCGCTCTGATCGGGACGGGGTGGTGGGGCATGAACATCTTGCGGACGGCGATGGAGTCCGGGGAATGCAAGGTCGTCGCATTGGCTGATGTGGACCAGGACCAGTTGCAGCCGGCCCTCCAGGAAGTGGAGAAACTTTCCGGAGACCGGCCGAAAAGTTATAAGGACTTCCGCGAGCTCCTCGACAAAGAAAAGCCGGATATCGCCATCGTAGCGACGCCTGACCACTGGCACGCGCTCATCGCCATTGCGGCGGTCAGGGCGGGGGCGCACGTTTACGTCGAAAAGCCCGTCAGTCACACTGTCCTCGAGGGCCGCGCCATGGTGAAGGCTGCGCGGGAGAATAAACGCGTCGTCCAGGTGGGACTGCACCGGCGCGTGTCGCCCCACAACAAGTCCGGGATGGAATTCCTGAAATCGGGCAAAGCCGGGAAGATCGGCATGGTCCGTGCTTTTGTTCATTATCCGGGCGGGCCGGGTGAAGCGACACCGGACTCGGAGGCGCCGCCGGGACTTGATTGGGACATGTGGTGTGGCCCCGCGCCGCTCCGCCCCTATAACAAAAGAATTCATCCCAGAGGTTTCCGGGCCTTTCTCGACTATGCGAACGGCCAGCTGGGCGACTGGGGTGTTCACTGGATGGACCAGATCCTTTGGTGGACAGAGGAAAAATATCCGAGAAAGGTCTTCTCCACCGGAGCTCGCCACATTCTCAAGGACAATACGGACGCGCCGGACACGCAAGTCGCCAGCTTCGAATTCGAGTCCTTCACCGCGGTGTGGGAACATCGGATCTACGCCGGCAACGAAGCGGAAAGAACGAACCTCGGGTGTTATTTCTACGGCACGGAAGGCACGTTCCACATGGGTTGGCTCGACGGTTGGACTTTTTATCCGAGCGACCCGAAGAAACCGACCCTCCATCAAGACCCTCAGCTCCATAAGCCGGACGACCAGAACATCCCTGAGCTCTGGGCCGATTTTCTCGAGTGCATTAAGACCGGCAGGACTCCCGCGAGCGACATCGAGATCGGCCACCGTTCGACGAACATGAGCTTGCTTGGCATGTTGTCGATGAAGCTCGGCCGGAGCGTCGTTTGGGACGGGGAAAGGGAAACCGTCGTGGGCGACCCCGTGGCCAACAAGCTCCTCAGCCGGCGGTATCGCGCCCCGTGGACTTATCCGACCGTTTGACACGCGCTGGCCCCCGTAGCACGTTACTCTGGCGGCCCACACCTTGCTTGCCCTCGTCCGATTTCCCCGATATGATTTCTCGCGTTAAGCTGGCCCCTCCGGCTTTCAACCTCTAGGAGCTCCAACGTGCCCGAATCTTGGCGAGGCCCACTCGAACGGTGGATTGGCGCCGGGCTGATTGACCCTTCGACCGGCGACCGTATACGAGCGTTCGAGGCGCGTCGCGACCAGTCGCAAGGCCTGCGTTGGCCGGTTCGTATTGCCGTCAGTTTCGGCGCGTTAATGCTGGGCGCCGGTGTACTGCTCTTTGTCGCCGCGCATTGGGACCGGCTTTCACCGGCCGTGCGATTTGAAATGGTTCTCCTCCTCGTGGCGGTTTTCCACGTGGCGGGAGCGCTGATCGCCGAGCGATTCTCCGGCCTCTCCATCGCATTCCACGCCGTGGGCACCGCCTCACTGGGCGCAGGTATTTTCCTGGCGGGACAAATCTTCAATCTGCAGGAACACTGGCCCACCGGCATCCTGCTATGGGCCGGCGGTGCGTGGGCAGGCCGGGCCTTGTTGAGCGACTGGGTTCAAACCGCTTTCGCGGCTCTCTTAACGCCCGCCTGGCTGGCCAGCGAATGGCTTGTCGCCACAGAGCGAATGCGTGGTGGAAACCGTATTCTGGCGGAGGGTTTGTTGCTGCTCTCCATCACATATCTCACGGCCGACCTAGCCGGCACCAGGAGTCGAGCGCGACGCGCTTTGGTCTGGATGGGAGCTCTTGCTTTATTTCCGTGCACTCTGTACTTGGTCTTTGCCCGCGGGTGGGAAAGCCTCCTCCCCGCTACGCCTGGAAGTTGGCAGGCGCTGGGCTGGCTCGCAGCCTTCGCCATGCCGCTGACACTGGCATTTATTCTTCGCGGCCGTGGGGTGTGGATCAATCTCGTGGCCGCACTGTGGGTCTTTGTGGGGGGCACACTGGCCGGCCAGTTTGTTGAGAAAGATATCCGGACTTATCTGTGGTCGGCAATCGGCTCAATAGCCCTGGTTGGCTGGGGTGCTCGCGAGGATCGCCGCGAGGGCATCAATTGGGGCGTCGCAGGATTCGGTCTCACGGTACTTGGCTTTTATTTTTCGAACGTCATGGACAAACTCAGCCGGTCGGCGAGCCTCGTGGGGCTCGGGCTGCTTTTCTTGGGTGGAGGCTGGTTGCTTGAGCGGACGCGCAGGCGACTCGTGGCACAGATAGGCCGAGGTGCCGCGTGAAGGCACTCCACAAAGGACTACTGCTGGGAGCGCTTCAGTTGGCTTTGGTGACGAGCCTTGGCGCGAAGCTGCTTATCGACCGCGCGAGATTGCCCAGGGTCTGGGTTCATGTCGTGCCCTTCGACCCGGAGTTACCCCTGCGCGGTCGGTATGTCCGTCTGGCACTCGAAGTCCCGGCCTTACAAATGACTGGCGAGAGTGCTTCGCCTCGCGCAAGCCCCGGGAGACGCTTTGGCCAGGCAAGGCTGCTTCTTCAAGACGGCCAATTGGTGGCGGCTCCTGCTGAACCAGGGACTGGCCTGCTGGTCGAGTTGAGGAGGTCCGGGGACGTGACCACGGTCAGGCTTGCCGAGCCAGTCCTATTCTTCATTCCGGAACACGTCCGAGACCCATCTCGCCGTGGACCGGACGAAGAACTGTGGGTGGAGGTCACGGTCCCGAAGAAGGGCATCCCCCGGCCAATTCGTCTGGGTGTGAAAAAAGCCGGAGTTATCACTCCGCTCGGTCTGAACTGAAGTTTAGAGGAACTTTGATGTGCCGGCGTTTATTTCGGCGGGATGCGTAAGGCAATCTGTGAAGCTTCGCCGCACTGCACCTGGATCGGATCCGGCCCCCCAAACTGCCGCCAAACAATCGCTCCCGATGAACGCTCATCGCGTCAACGATGCGTCATCCGGCCGAACTGGGACATCATGGGCGGGAACGCGACTTTTCATTCCCAATCCGCTTTGAGGCCTACCTGTCACCTGGAAGTTGCTGGTTCGAACGGGTTATATCAACAGCTATTTCACCATAGCTCGCTCCCATGTAGGAAGCCCAGGTTGCTGCTTCCCCTTTCAGTAGCTCAAACAGTCCTGGCTGCATTAGCAGCAAATGACTGGTGCGCTGACTTGTTAGAACAAGCCGACGGTCCTTACCTCTTGTTGCTCCTGTTCTCGGCTACGGCTCCAGCACCGAACCCGTGAATAACAAGAGGCCGCTCAGCTTGTCTCGAATTGCCAGAAAGAATGGCCGATCGACGACCATGCGAAACGGTGGGGTAGGCGGGGGACCCGTATAGGTAAGTCTAATCATCTTGCCGGTTGCGGCGGCGGCCTCGGTACCCTTTTCGTTGACGTCCAGGAACGTCTTGTGGAGGAAGCGGTTGACGAATGAGTCGAAGGCCTTAAGAAACATTCCGGAAAAGTCGGCCCGGCCGCGTTCGAATGGCGCGGTCATCCCCAGCGCCCGCAAAGCACCCGTCAACTCCGCGTCACACCGAGCCTGGAACCGAGGCACGACAATCTCGCCTTGCCGATGTTGAAAACCCGGCATCATCGGATGCGGCCGGCGGCCGGACGCCGCGTGGAAAACGCCTTCGCGGGTCTTGTCCGGATCAAACGGGTTCGCCCATCGTCCCAGGAAATAGGCGGCGTTGAGCAGCAGTAACTGGTCCAGAGCGCTGGTGTGCTCGATAATCTCCGAGATCTTTCCCGCGGTTTGCTCGCTGACCCAGCGGTTGATGCGAGTGGCTGTGTCCGCGGACCGGAAAGGAACGTTGACCACCTCCGCGTCATAATACTTCTTGCACGCACTCACAAATTCCGGCAAGACCGGATAGGCATCATCGACCCAAAGGGAGTTGCCCAGCCGTAGCTCGACCTTTTCCCCTCGAATGCGGAGGGCCTCCAGGATTTCCGCGTAGCCCTTGTTGTATTCTTCGGCCTCCATGTTCTCGATCCCGAGAATCCGGGCCATCGAATCCCGAGTTTGGCCCCGGGCGCCGTTGGTGGCCATAGCCAGCGTGAGGCCGATGCTGACCGGGCAAAGCACCAGATTGTCGCTCGGTCTCTCCCCGGCAAGCTGGCGGTGAAGACGCAGCCCAAAGCTGACGCCGGCGGACAACAACCGCGGATGCAGCCCCGAATACGCCGGACGACCGGCGGGTTGCTTCGCTTGTATAGGGGCGGAAATGTGCGGCGTGACCGGCAGGATCGGAGTCACGCGCGGCAGCGGACTACTGGCAAAGAGTTCCTTGAAACGATCCCGGAGTGACATCAGCACCTCGTTAACCGAGTGTCTAGCCTCGCGACCCGCGATTCCGCTCCGCCGATTACTACTCCCTAAACAATACACCTAGCTACGAGATTATCAAGCTCTTGGTCAGAACCGGAGACGCAGCGAGCAACGACAGCAAGAAGTACTCACATCGGCGCTGGCGAGTCCAGGGCCACACCGTACTGGCATAAGGCGACCACTAGAACGACGTCGAGAAGGCGGCAGGCGCCCTCAATCGAGCGCCACGAATTTCACGCAAACAGGCGAAGGCACGTCGGGCACCTTGCCGTTCGGCGTCAAACGGCCGGTCTTGGCATCAATCCGGAAAACGACAAGGTTGTCGGAGTCCTGGTTGGCTACAACCATATACGAGCCGGTCGGATCAATCGCGAAGTTTCGCGGCGTCTTGCCCTGCGTCGAGACATACTCCACCGGAGTGAGTGTCCCCTTTCCCGCCTCGATCGCAAACACGGCGATGCTGTCGTGCCCACGGTTCGAGCCGTAGAGAAACTTGCCGCCAGGATGCACCTCGATCTCGGCCGCGTCGCTCTGGCTCGCGAAATCTTTCGGGAGCATCGAGATCGTCTGCAACTCACGCAGGCTTCCGCGCGCCGCGTCGTAGGAAAAAGCGGAGATGCTCGAACCCATTTCGTTGACCGCGTACACAAAACGGCCGCCGGGATGAAAGGCAAAATGCCGCGGTCCTGCGCCGGGGTTGATCTTGGCAAAGGCGGGATCATTGGGTTCCAGTAACCCTTTGAAGGGGTCAAAGCGGTAGACGAGCAACCGATCGAGCCCGAGGTCTGCCGCGAGGAGAAAGCGGTTGTCAGGCGACGTGTCAATCGAGTGCGCGTGCGGCCCCTCCTGACGTTTGGGATTCACGCTGGAGCCGGTGTGCTGCACAAAGGCTGAGGCCTCGCCCATGCGGCCGTCCTCGAGAACGGGGAACACCGCGATGCTGCCCCCGCTGTAGTTGGCGACCAGAACGAACTTTCCCGTTTTGTCCAACGACACATAGCAGGGGTCCGCACCACGCGAGGAGACCTCATTCAAAAAGGTGAGTATTCCGGACTCCCGATCGATGGCAAAGGCACTCACTCCGCCGCTTTTCCCGCTTTCGTAGTTGGCGATCTCATTCGCCGCGTAAAGGAATCGCCGACTGGGATGCACGGCCAGAAACGACGGATTCGTGGTGTTCGCCACCAATCCGACCGAGGTCAACCGGCCGGTGGCCGCGTCGAAGCGGTAAGCGTAAATGCCCTTACTTTTCGTTATTGTGTACGTGCCGACGTAAATGAGGACCTGGGATTCGGCCTTTTCAGAGCCTCGAGTGGGAGTCGTCAAGAGATGCATGACAAAGAGCACCGCAAGGAACAAGCAGGATCTGCCGATGATTTTCATGCCCCTATGTAAGCGCATCGTACAGGAAAGGGCAAGCACTCGTCACCCGCAACTGCCTTGAGCCTGTCATCCTCAGGGTAACGAAGGATCTCGGTCTTTC
>QHZM01000248.1 GCA_003224665.1 Acidobacteriota bacterium | reverse complement strand
ACGCCGTTGAATACGAAGCGGCCGTTGGCATCGGTGAGAGTGGAAAGGGGCTCCCCGCCGCGCTCCGGGGAGAAGAGCTGAACCGTGATCTTCTTCAGACCCTCGCCGGTGGTGGCCTTGACGACCGCCCCTTCAACGGTGCACGTCTCGCCGGGTTTTGGGCTCGGCTGCGCCAGCCTCTGTTCCTGGCCTTGGGCCGAGAGGGCGAACAGAAAGATACTCAGGACGACGCGGATGATGCCCACGCGGCCTCTCCTTGCTCTGTCCGATGCTAGATCTTGGCATCGGGGTTTGCTCACGCTGCGCACAAGGAAGTAGACACCACAGAATTACCGCAAGTTCCTGAGAGTTGTTCTGCTCGGTGCACGCTGCACAAGCTCGGCAAGAACGCCGGCTCGTCCTAGCCCGCTTTTCTCACCAGGTTTTGGAAAAACTGATTTTGAGTCCTGATTGTCGGTGCCGAGCTGGGTTTTGGGCTGTACGGTGTCGCCGCTGGACCTTTTCGGGATCTGCACAGGCGGGGCCCGCTGAGCGGCCATGATTTGACGGTTGAAACCCGCACATCTCCGCCTGTGGATATTCGTCGTTGACCATGACCGGGATTCAAAGTGGCCTCAGCACCGCAAGGGGAGGGCCCGCAGTTGCGCGTAGACCTGTGCGAACAGTCCCGTGTACGCGTAGCCTTCGGCCAGCGAGACCCAGACTCTTCGGACCGTCACCCGAACCTGCGCGCCGATCTTCAGCAACTTCAGCCGCAGCGTGTCACACTGCGCTCGGGCCAACTCCGTTCCCTCCAGCCCCAGCCGCCGGAGTGCTTGCATCAGCAGGTAGGCCACCGAGGAGAAGTAGAGCCGCACTTGATTGCTGCGCAGAAACGCCGTCGAGGTCCGGTCCGCAAACAGCGAGAGCTGTTCTTTGATGCGATTCTCCATCTCGCCGCGCGCGCAGTAGAGTTCTTCATAAAGCCGTCGCGCTTCCCAAGCTTGGGGCGAAAGCGAGGTCACCACAAAGCGCGGGTTCGAGCCCTTCTCCAGATGTTCCGCCTTGGCCACCACCCGCCGGGCCCGCGACCAGCTCTGGCGCGTTTGATAGGTGAACTCCTTGAAGACTCGCGCCGCCTGCCCCGTGGCGGCGTATTCCGCCGCGGCCTGCTCCAGTTCCGGGGCGATCTCCGCTTTCAGCCGCTGGTTCTTGGCCAGCCCCAGCACGTAATCGACGCGGTGCGTTTCGCACCAGCTCATCAGCTCTTCCCGGCAAAATCCCGAGTCCCCTCGCAGCGTGATCTTCACTTCCGGCCAAGTCTGCCGAATCTCGGCGACGATCCGCTCCACTTCCTCCAGGCCTCCAGCCGAAGCGTCGATATTCGAGGGCCGCAGGCGCGCACAGAGTAGGTGTTCCCCGCAGAAAATGTACAGCGGCAAGTAGCAGTAATGCCCGTAATAGCCGTGGAAAAACCGCCCCTCCTGATTCCCGTGCACCGCATCGTCGGTCGCGTCCAGGTCGAGGATGATCTCGGCCGGAGCCAGTTCGTGCGCTTCCAGAAAAACCTCCACCAGCATTCGGTCCACCGCCGCTTCCTCCATCGCGATCTTCTTGTAGCGTTCCTCCTCGCTGACTACTTCTCCCGTCAGCTCCAAGCGGTTCAGCGTGCTCTTGCCCGCCAAGGCCTTTCCCTGGTCGCGCTCCCGCGCCCGACTCTCCCCGCTCGGATCGGGCTTCTCCGCCAACACCGCCAGTAGCGGATCGTGTCGCAACTGGTCGTGGTCGTTCAGATCTTCATACCCCAGCGCCAGCGCGTACACCCGCTGCGCCACCAACTCTTTCACCGTGTGCTCGATGCGCTCGGGGTCCCGATGGTCCGTGAAGCAGGCCGCAAACCGCGCCATGATCCCGGTCCGCTTCTCCGCCTCCCGCAACAACAGCCCTCCCGCGTCGCTGGTGATCGTGCCGCCGTCAAACCGCCCTTGTATTCGGCGTCGTGCCAGAGGATGAAATTGGAAGGATTCTTGGTTACACTGTGTGCGCAAAAGGCTGTCCTCCTTCTTCGGCAGAAGTCTTACTCACAAAAATACTTATGCCAGAAAGAGACAGCCTTTTTCAATTTTCTGGTGAGAAATGCGGGCTAGCCGGAGTTCCATTTCTCCCAGGGCCTGCGCCCTCGCCAATAAGTCAAGGTCCTTCAAATAGTTAGCAAGGCCTGGGGTTCCCCAAAGACAAGGTCCCGGACGGTTTCATAAGTGTCCCTCCCAGCCTCCGTCGTTTGGAAGCGCGTTTGCGTTCTGCCAGGGCATGACAGGTAGTCAAACAACAAACCAGACCGGAGAAGATGATCAGATTCTCGCCGCCCCGCCCCATGAAAGATCCCACCCGGTTGCTGGAGGCAACATGAGCCGCAGTTCATCCCCGACCCCTCGACCCAAGCAAGGCCCGGTGGCGCAGTTCCTGTTCAAACAACTTTCGTTAACGCTGGCCTTCTGGCTGCTGGCCCCTGTCGCGAGCCTGACCCAGGAGTCCGGCCCTCGGGCCGATGCGGGGGCAAAAGCGGATTCGGCGCCGTTCTCGACCGCCCGAGTCACGGACAGCTTCGCAGCGACTGCCTGGGCATGGCCGCCAAGCGTGTTGACTTAGAGCAGTCCTCAGATCGCGCAGGGCCTTGATCCGGTGTGAGGTCTGAGGCTTTGACCTCGGACCGGCTTTGGTGATGACTCCGCACCCGACCGTTTATTCGGGAAGCAGAGCGTTCTTAAATCATCAGGCTTTCAAGAGTTTTTCCTGTCCACATCAAAAACTCCCTTCCCATTGAATCTAAGGAAGTTACAGGGCTTGACCGGTCAAACCGGCCAACTTCCGGTCGTGGCCTAACTCGCGGATAGGTAACCGTTGACTAATAGGCCGCGCAGAATCATTGCGAAGTACAGGGATTTTTCCCCTGGCGATTCAAGGATTTGCCCGATTGACCAGCTCAACGCCCCAAGCCATGATGCCATCGCGTGAGGTGCTGCGGGCTTTATGGATACCGTTAGAAGCTTAAAGACTGAACTCGACCGAGCCACGATGCGCGGCATCCTTGACCGCTGGGGCGAGACGATCTCGGAAGCCTGTAAATATTCTTCCCTTGCGCCTGAGTTCCTCGCTTCCCTTATTGCGAGTGAGTCCGGTGGAAATCCCGACAAGACACAGCTTGATGCCGATGCGTATGGCTGCCTTTGGGCGGTCCGAGCCGGGGCGGAATTCCGCTACCTCTCGATAACCCAAGAGGATTTGCAACCGCTGGGCAACAAAGAGCTCCAAGAGTTGGCAACCTCTTGGGGACTCACGCAAATCATGGGTTACCAGATCCTGCGCGAGCCCGAATCACCGCGGCGATTGCTTGATCCGGCCTTCAATTTGCGCAAAGCGGTCGAGTTGCTCGCGGTCTTTTCCGAGTATTGCCAGCTCGATCCGCGCGTGGAGCTCGAGGAGCTATTCCGCTGCTGGAAAACGGGACGACCAGATGGAACGACGCTTGACCGCGGGTACGTCGAGGACGGCCTGCGGCGGTTGGTCATTTGCCGCGAACTTACGAGTCCGTCGACCGCCCAGCCCGGATTCGCGGGCGTAAGCGCGCCGCTCCGAGCGTGTATAGGGGCGGAGGTCCCAATAGAGAGAGTTGGCGGAAGATGACCTGGTACGACAAAGTGATTTTCTACGCGTCGATTGCGATTGCGCTTTTACGGGAGGGGATTCTTGATTGGGCAATACCACGTGTAGTGGGCCGCCCCTGCTGGCGGGTGAAAAAGGCTTGATAAATTGGACGTCACGAGGCGCACCATGAAGAACATTACCCCAGAGCTACAAAACGATGACCATTCTGATGGGGCACTGCTGTTTCTGCTGTTCGTCTTAGTCTTGGCATTTTTTGCCGTGATTGCGGAAGGTGCCCAGCCCAGGGCCAATCGAGAAAGCGATCCGTCTGCGGGCGCGGGCAATACGCTCATGCTCGTGCGCGAATGGGATCCTGAAAACGGGACACTGGTGGGCTGGCTGCCTATTCATCGTGCTGCAATCCAACTCGAGCTTGTGGACAAGCGTATGCCAGCACCCCAGTTGGATCCAAACGACGCCGTGCAGGTTAGCTGGCTGCCACAGCGAGGCGTTGTTCCGGCGGCGGGTCACCTGGCGGTTTCGCCAGAACCGCGCAGCTTCGAGGGCGAGGCGTGGCTGCCCGTCCTGCGCGATGCGAACTTGGTCCGCATTGTCAAACGCTTATTCTTGATTCGCGCCATTGAGTTCGGCGAGTCAAAATGGCGACTCCCAACTACGTTTTCGACTAGGACTGCGATGCCGCTGGCGCACGCGCGCTGACGGTAAAAGGCAGCCCATATCTGACGAGGCATTACCTATGTG
>QHZM01000247.1 GCA_003224665.1 Acidobacteriota bacterium | reverse complement strand
CAGGGAGACGGTCACACCGTGGGCCCCGCTCATTTCGGACCTGCGGCAGAAAGCGCAGAGCGTGAGCGGCGCGCTGATCGTCGAACAGTGCCCGAGTGAGCTGAAGTCAACCCTTGATGTGTGGGGCCCGGCCGGAGACGATCTTGAATTGATGCGGCAGCTAAAACTTGCCTGGGACCCGAAACAAGTCCTTTCGCCGGGACGGTTCTTGAGTAGGTTATGAGAGTTCCTCCCAGTGAACGATTCGGGTCGTTGCTTCGCATGCGATTCACGGAAGCGCACTCGAGGACCCGGACGCCAGTCTCGTCGCCGGAGGCAGCAAGAGCATTGTGGAAATAAAATCGCCCACCGCAGAAAAACCGAGCAACTATGGTCCGGGCGAAGCGCCCCGCTGGGACGTTTACTCGAAGTGCATTCACTGCGGCCTCTGCCTGAACGCCTGCCCCACGTACCGCGAACTGGGCCTCGAAATGGACTCGCCCCGCGGGCGGATCTACCAGATGATCCAGGTGGAACGCGGGCGGCTGCCGATTGGGGAAAGTTTCGTACGGCATATGGATCTTTGTCTCGACTGCCGGGCCTGCGAGACGGCGTGCCCGTCGGGCGTCGAATACGGCCGGCTGGTTGAGGCGGCCCGGGGACAGATTGAAAGGTTTTACAAGCGTCCTCACCTGGAAGGTTTCTTCCGCAGTATTTTCTTCTACGAGATCCTTCCGCACCGCCGGCGCCTCGAGCTGGCAGGCAGGCTCCTTCGCTTCTTGCAACGGTCGGGGCTGGAGAAGCTGGTATTCTCCTCGGGGCTGCTCAAGCTTTTTCCGCGTCGCCTGGCGAGCATCGCTCGCCTCACTCCCCGAATGGAGCGGCCATTTTTCACGGAGCGCCTGGGGACCGTGGTCCCTCCGATCGGTCCGCGGCGTTACCGTGTGGCCTTCTTTGCCGGCTGTATTGCAAACCTTTCGTTTGCCCGAATGAATGACGCGACGGTCCGTGTGTTGGCCCGCAACGGCTGCGAAGTGACGATCCCTGCCGAACAAGGGTGCTGCGGCGCCTTACACATTCACGCAGGCATTCGCAACCTCGCTCGCTGGCTGGCGAAGCGGAACATGGAGGCATTCCGCGAGGAAAAGTTCGACGCGATTATCACGAACGCCGCGGGTTGCGGCTCCGTCCTGAAGGAGTACCCGCAGCTCTTCGAAGAAGAGGAGCAGGAATTTCTGGAACGGGCCCGGGCGTTCAGCGCTCGCGTCAGGGACGTCACGGAGTTCCTGGCGAGCATTGACTTCAACCGCGATTTTGCAGTAATCAAGGCGCGCGCGACGTACCAGGACCCCTGCCATCTGGGTCACGCCCAGCGCATCTGGACAGCTCCGCGGCGGCTGCTCGCGGCCGTGCCGGGCCTCGATCTGGTCGAGCTCAAGGAGGCCGAAATCTGTTGCGGCAGCGCCGGCATTTACAACGTCGCTCACAACGAGATGGCGGAGAAGCTCCTGGAGAGCAAGATGCGGCGGATTGATGAGACTCAGGCGGAGCTGGTCCTCACCGCCAATCCCGGTTGTTTATTGCAGCTTCGCGCGGGCCTTGCTCGTTCTGACGCCCGGCGCCGTGTGATGCACGTGGTTGAATTGCTCGACGAAGCGTACAGGGCCAAAGAACATTTCTGAATTATGAATGCTGAATGTATTTTTTTATCTCTTATCATTCAAAATTTATAATTCATCATTAACACGGGGTTAAACACTCATGGCGGACAAAGTGGCTGTTCAAGCCGAAAAACTTGCGGCTCTCCTCGACGAAAAGCGAGTTTTTCCTCCCTCGGAGGAATTTCGACGCCAGGCGAACGCTCCGGACCCTGCGATTTACACAAAGGCCGGGCGTTCTCTCGAAGACTTCTGGGCCGAAGAGGCCAGCCGCCTTGACTGGTTCAAGCAGTGGGACAAAGTGCTGGAGTGGAACACCCCCTGGGCCAAGTGGTTTGTGGGCGGGAAGCTGAACGTGACGCACAACTGCGTGGACCGGCACGCGGCCTCCGCGCGCCGCAACAAGGCTGCGATCGTTTGGGAGGGCGAGCCTGGGGACGCGCGAGTCCTTACGTTCGGGATGCTCGCGCGCGAGGTCAACCGCTTCGCCAATGCGCTCAAGTCGCTCGGCGTGAAGAAGGGAGACCGGGTAGCGATCTACCTGGGTATGACGCCGGAACTGCCTATTGCGATGCTGGCTTGCGCCAAAATCGGGGCGCCCCACAGCATCGTTTTCGGTGGTTTCTCCGCAGACTCGCTCCGCGAGCGGATCAATGACGCAAAGGCGAAAGTCTTGATCACGGCTGACGGCGCCTGGCGGCGCGGCGCGGTCGTACCGCTCAAGGCAAGCGCCGATCAGGCCCTGGAGGGCACGCCCTCGATCGAGAAAGTGGTCGTCGCCGAGCGGGTGGGGAAGGCCGCGCACGTGACGATGCAGTCCGGCCGCGATCTCTGGTGGAAGGACCTGGTGGCCAACGCCTCCGACAAGTGTGACGCCGAGCCGATGGACGCCGAAGACATGCTCTACATCCTCTACACAAGCGGGACGACGGGCAAACCCAAAGGCGTCGTGCACACGACTGCAGGGTATCTCGTCGGTGTGTCGGCGACGCACCGCTACATCTTCGACATCAAGGAGACCGACGTTTTCTGGTGCACGGCAGACATCGGCTGGGTGACGGGGCACTCGTATATCGTCTATGGCCCCCTGGCGAACGGCACCACCACGCTGATGTACGAAGGCACGCCGGATTACCCCGACCGCGGGCGCTTCTGGGCTATCGTCGCCAAATACGGCGTGAACGTCCTTTATACCGCGCCGACCGCCATCCGGACGTTTATGCGCTGGGGGGCCGACTGGCCGGCGAAGCATGACCTTTCGTCGCTGCGGGTGCTCGGCACCGTCGGCGAGCCGATCAATCCCGAGGCGTGGATCTGGTACCACGAGAATATTGGCCGAGGGCGCTGCCCGATTGTCGATACCTGGTGGCAGACCGAGACCGGCATGATCTTGATTACTCCGCTGCCGGGGCTGACTCGTACCAAGCCAGGCTCGGCCACGCGCCCTTTCCCGGGCGTCGAGGCCGAAGTCCTGGACGACAAAGGGCAGCCAGTGGGACCCGGCGCGGGTGGCTATCTGGTGCTGACCAGGCCCTGGCCGGCAATGTTCCGCACCATTTATGGCGATCCCGACCGGTATGTGAAGCAGTACTGGTCGAGGTACCCCGGCAAGTACTTCACCGGCGACGGCGCCAAGGTTGACGCGGACGGATACTTCTGGCTCCTGGGTCGCGTGGACGACGTGATGAACGTCGCGGGCCACCGCATTTCGACCTACGAAGTGGAGAGCGCGCTTGTTGACCATGCCTCCGTCGCTGAGGCTGCCGTGATTGGCCGAAGCCACGACGTGAAAGGCCAGGGCATCGCCAGCTTCGTCACACTCAAAGAAGGCGTGCAGGCCACCGATCAGCTCAAGGAGGAATTGAAGGCGCATGTGGCCAAGAAAATCGGAGCCATCGCGCGCCCGGACGACATCTTCTTCACTTCGGAACTTCCCAAGACGCGCAGCGCGAAAATCATGCGCCGGCTGTTGCGTGACATCGCTGAAGGCAGGATTTTGGGAGACACGACCACTCTTGCTGACCCGACCGTCGTGAGCAACCTGAAGCAGCAGTACGAGGAGGAAGGGAAGTCTGACTGAGCGAGGATATTCCCCCGCGGCTCTGCCGCGTGGGCCGCGTCCAGGGAGCACGGGGGGATTAACCGGACTGACCGGTCGGCCTAAAACTGCGAGGAAAGTTATTGGACATAGAAGAAGTCGTTAGAAACAATGGGGTTGCCGCCCCAGATCGCCGCCGGTGGTTTCGTGTTAGGCTGACCGGGACCGGTTTTATCCAGGTCAGCATACAAGAGTTAGCCAACCGGTAAGACACATCGGATCGATGAACAATTTCGACGCCGGCTATTCGATCATCGAGCACATCTTCGAGTGGCGGGA
>QHZM01000246.1 GCA_003224665.1 Acidobacteriota bacterium | reverse complement strand
AGAAATAGCCACATTCTTAACAAACGCCATTTTCATTATCCGGAGGTTTGGAACCTATGAGCGTAAGTACCCAGACTGCCATTTCCCTGCCCGCGGACAAACTTAGCTCGCTTGATTCGAAGTTTGCGAACCGTACCGCGAACGTCGGGATCATCGGGCTCGGCTATGTCGGCTTGCCGCTGGCTCTACTCTTCACCGACGCGGATTTTCCTGTCACCGGCTTCGACGTTGACGCCCAAAAAGTGGAGAAGCTTTCCAGAGGTGAGTCCTACATCTATCGCCTGCCGTCTAGCGAAGTTCAACTCGCGCGCATGAAGCAGTTCTCAGCTACGGTGGAATTCTCTGATATCGCGCGCATGGATGCCGTAATCATCTGCGTCCCAACCCCGCTAAACGAACAACGCGAGCCTGACCTCAGTTTCGTTATGAATACAGCAGAAGCGATTACTCCCCACTTGCAGGCAGGGCAGCTGATCGTGCTGGAAAGCACCTCGTATCCCGGAACCACCGAGGAAGTCTTGGTGCCTATTCTGGAGAAGAATGCGCGCGGGTTGCGCGCCCAGCGTGACGGTAACGGAGTCGAGCGCGAAAGCTTTTATGTTGCGTTCTCGCCCGAGCGCGAAGATCCCGGCAATAACACCATCGCGCGGCGCGATATCCCCAAAATTGTCGGCGGACTGAACAACAGAGCGACCGAGCTTGCCGCCACGCTATATCAAGCCATTTTCCAGCGCATCGTACCGGTCTCCACGCCCGCGATTGCGGAAATGACCAAGCTGCTTGAAAACATTTATCGGTGCGTGAATATCGCGTTGGTGAACGAACTGAAGCTGTTGTGCCTGCGCATGGGAATTGACGTATGGGAGGTCATCGACGCTGCCTCGACGAAGCCCTTTGGCTTTCAGCCGTTCTATCCCGGCCCCGGCCTGGGTGGGCACTGCATACCAGTGGATCCGTTCTACCTCTCATGGAAGGCGAAGCAGTGGGATTTCCAAACTCGCTTCATCGAACTCGCGGGTGAGATTAACGTTTCCATGCCGTACCACGTTGTAAGTACAATTTCGGAAGCGCTGAACCGTACCCGCAAGCCACTGAACGGCTCGCGTGTACTGATCCTTGGAGTGTCTTACAAGAAGGATGTCGATGATCTACGCGAGTCCCCGGCGCTTACCATTATCGACCTGCTGAGGCAACAGGGCGCTATTGTCAGCTACAACGACCCGTATTTCCCGGTGCTGCTCAAAGGACGTCATTACGACCTGCAGATGGAACGCGTTCCGTTGGACAACATCGGCGAGTACGATTGCGTAGCAATCATCACGGATCATTCCGATTACGAGTACCCAGCCATTGTGCGCGAAGCACAACTCGTTGTGGACACTCGGAATGCCACGCGCGGTATCGATTCGTCGAAAATCGTCCGCTGCTGATCACCCCTTTCCATGGTATGGGAGTGTGCGTTGTGAACGCTGGCGCGTATAGTCGAGGATTTTGAGCAATACTCCCGCGCGCTCCCGCCGGCGGCGCCCGAGCCCGCCGCTCCGGAGCCTGCACCCGAGGAGCATTTAACGGAACACGCGGACCGAAATTCTTAGGCGCTGCAGCTTCCGCTGGTGTCCTGACCCATGGAGGTTGTTATGAAGTCTAAATCCATTTCTCTCGCCTCGCTTGCGTTCTTTGCTCTGCTATCGGCCGATGGCTTCGCCCAGGATCGCGTCGGTTCACCAGAAGTTCGCGCAGGGGCGCCGGCATCTGGACCTCTGACCACGCCTGTCGCGGCGCGCAGCACCGGCTCCCCGCAGGACCTGCTGATTGGTGCAGGCGATCTACTCGAGGTCAGCTTGTACGGAGTGCCTGATTTCAAAACCGATGTGCGCGTTAATTCCAGCGGCGAGATTTCCTTGCCTATGCTCGGCGCAGCAGCCGTGAGCGGACTCTCAGTCGAACAAGCTGAAACGCTGATCGAACGCAAGCTTAGTCAAAAGGGCCTTTTCAATAACCCGCACGTTACGGTTTTCGAGAAGGAGTACGCGACGCAAGGGATCTCGGTGCTGGGCGAGGTACAGAAGCCCGGCATTTATCCGTTGCTCGGCTCGCGGAGGCTGTACGACGCCATATCCGCCGCCGGCGGCACTACGCCTAAAGCTGGCCGGTACGTGCTAATTACGCGCCGCAATGATCCACAACGTTCGGTTCGGGCACCACTCTTGACCGGTGCGCCAGAGTCTATGGAGAATAATGTCCCCGTCAAGCCCGGCGACACAATCGTCGTGAGCAAGGCGGGGGTCGTTTACGTCGTCGGCGACGTCCGCCAGCCCGGCGGTTTCGTCATGGAAAATGGCAACGATATTACCGTGCTGAAGGCCATCGCCCTCGCTCAGGGTACCAACCCGAACGCGGGCCTGAGTGCGGCCAGGCTCATCCGCAATACCCCAGAGGGTCCGAAAGATGTCCCACTCTCGCTTAAGAAGATTCTGACCGCGAAGGCTCCTGATCTGCAACTACAACCAGACGATATCGTCTTCGTCCCCAGTAGCGCGGGGAAGGGTGCTGCCAAGCGTGGAGCTGAGGCGATCCTGCAAATGGCCACCGGCGTGGCGATCTGGCGCATACCGTGAGGTGGGCGTTACTCCAGCAGCTGGTCGCCAAGACCAAATCTTGAACCGGACGCCGCGAATTCTTATATCCCGTACGCGAACTAGAGGAACTCATGCTAGCGCTCTTGACGGATAGGAAATCAGGGGAGGTGTCCACCTACGATGTTCCTGCGCCGGAGCTGCGCCCTGGCGGCCTCCTGGTGCGCACCCAATATTCGGCAATCAGCGCCGGCACTGAGCGCGCCACCCTCGAGTTGAGTTCGAAATCGCTCCTCGCCAAGGCGAGAGCACGTCCCGATCTTGTCAAACAGGTTATCGAGTACGCGCGCCAGAACGGAGTAAGAGCCGCGTACGAGAAGGTGCACGCAAAGCTGGATACACTGGCGACTCTCGGATATAGCTGCGCAGGCGAAGTAATTTCGGTGGGGGACGGCGTGCACGAGTTCCGCGCGGGTGATCGCGTCGCTTGCGGCGGTGGCAGCTACGCCAACCATGCCGAGATCAACTTTGTTCCGCGCAATCTCGCGGTACACATCCCCTCGCAGGTGTCCACGGCTGCGGCGTCTTTGACTACGATCGGTGCCATCGCGCTGCAGGGCTTTCGGCAGGCCGACGTCGGGATTGGCGAAACTGTCGCAGTGATCGGTGCCGGGCTCGTAGGAGTGTTGACGATCCAGATCGCTCGCGCCGCCGGATGCCGCGTAGTGGCGATCGATCTTTCGCCCCAGCGCGTCGAGCGAGCGGTGGAGTTCGGCGCACATCTCGCGGTCGCTGCCAATGACCCGGCGCTGGTGTCAAGCATCAAGGAGTTCTCCAGGTACGGTGTCGATGCCGCCATCCTGACCGCTGCGACCGACTCGGTTGAGCCGGCTGAAATGGCGGCCAAAATTCTGCGCGATCGCGGTCGCATAATCGTGGTGGGCGCCGTGGGCATGGGAGTGTCGCGCAGCAACATGTATATGAAGGAGTTGTCGCTAACTCTCTCGCGCTCTTACGGGCCGGGAAGGTACGACCCACAGTATGAGGAAGGCGGGTTCGATTACCCCATCGGATATGTCCGCTGGACCGAGCGGCGCAACATGGAATCCTTCCTTGACCTGCTGGCGACAGGGCGGATAGACGTCACCCCGCTCCTCCAGCATCATTACGCTATCGACGAGGGCGCGAAAGCCTACTCCGACCTGAAGAATGGCCTGTACACGGCGATTCTGGAGTACAACGGCGCGTCCGCAGTGTCGCAGAGGACCGTGTCGGCTGTGGCAGCAGCGCGGCCCCGCATCGGCGATGAAGTGAGAGTCGGCTGCATCGGTGCCGGCAGTTTCGCGTCGAGCGTAATCTTTCCAAACCTGCAGTCCATCAAGGGCGTGCGTCTGCAATGCGTGGGTACCATCTCGGGCGCGGGCGCTGCTTCGGCGCAACGCGCCTTCAGGTTTCAGACCGCGGAACAACCCTCCGAACTGCTGAATGACCCCAATGTCGATACCGTATTCATCTTGACGCGCCATGACACGCACGCGAGCCTCGCGGTCCGGGCACTGCACTCCGGCAAGCCCGTGTTCGTCGAAAAGCCGCTGGCGATCGATCGCGAACAATTGGCTCAAATACAAGAGGTGTATGCTGCGCAGTTACAGGCTGGCCGCGCGCCGTTCGTGATGGTGGGCTTCAACCGCCGGTTTGCACCGTTCACCGAGAAAATCCGCCAGTTCTTCGCCGAGCGTCGTGAGCCCATGCTGGTCCACGCGCGCGTTAATGCCGGCTACATCCCGCGTGACCACTGGGTTCACGCCCAGGGCGGCCGTATCGTGGGCGAGTTCTGCCATTTCGTGGATTGGGCGCGCTTCGTGATCGGTTCTCCTATTCACAGCGTGGCTGCGGCAGGCCTGCCAGACGGCGCGCAGTACACCTCGGATAACATCGCGGTCACTCTGAAGTTCGCCGACGGATCTGTTGCTAATCTGCTTTACCTGGCTAACGGTGATCGCAGCATTCCAAAGGAATTTTTCGAAGTGTTCTGCCAGGGCGCGATCGCGCGGTTGCACGATTTCCGCACACTCGAACTGGCACGAAATGGAAAGGTCCGGAAGTTCAAGAGCGTGCAAGACAAAGGCCACCGCCGGGAGCTCCAATTGACAATCGAAGCGCTGCGCGCCGGTAGATCATCGCCCATCTCATTTGACGAGCTGGTAGAAGTTACCGGGGCGACTTTTCTGGTTCAGCATGCGCTCGCCGCTGGAGAGGTCTTCCGGCTGGTGCAGGCCGCGCCCGCCGCGCCGCTGCCCGAAATGCCCGATGCGGTGCAGCGACACTCTGCCGACACCGGAGACTGTGCCTGCGCCTGACTAGAACTTCGCGGGTATCTGTTCCTTCCTACTCGATCCGTTCGAGCTTCGTTTAGGCTGACGGCACAATTTTCATTTCTATGCTCAGTGGGATATCCCTACCGGCGGAGCAGCGGACTCGCTTGTTGGAAGCTGTCCTCGTCCTTGTGGGCGCGACTGCGGTTGCCGGCTTCATCCTGGTACCCAAGGCAGGCTTGCTGGCTGTTATCGGGTGCACGGCCCTGGGGTTTGTCGGATCGGTCGGTAACGTGTTTCGCGGCAGATTCGACGGAATACTGCTGTGGTGGGCCGGGGCTTTTCCGTTCGGCTACACCGTCCTATCGTTTCCCCGGGAACACTCGATCGTGACGCTGGACCGGGTGGTCATCCTCGTCGCGTTCATGGGACTATTTCTCGTCAAGCCCAGTACATTCATCGCAGTGCCGAAGACGCTACGCCGGGCCGGGCTCGCTGGGTTGGCCTTCATTGTGGTTGCGGGCGTCACCCTCGGAAAATCGGCGAATGGTCTGAACGCTGCAAGGTTTCTGTTCGACGGTTTCCTGCTACCGATCTTGCTCGGCTGGTGCGTCATTGCGCGGTTCGATGTTCGCCGTCGGCTCCCCACACTGCACACGACCGTGTGCATCTCCTCGATCATCTGCGCAGCGATAGCAGCCGCCGAAATCGTTACAAGACAGGATTTGCTTCCAGATGAAAGTTCTGTGATTTTCTTTGGGGGAAGTATCCCCCGACCAAACGGGCCGTTTGAGACCAATGACACCCTCGCGCTGGTCGGTGCTGTCAGCATTTTCTTCCTCCTCTTCCTTCGTGCGGCCCTTGGTCCTAAGTTGAGCGCGGGCCGCAGAATGCTTCACTCAGTTGGGCTGGCAGCGGCGATTGGCATGGCGTTGATGCCGCTGTTCCGCTCCGTCGCGATCACACTGCTGCTCGTGCTGATCATCGATACGTTCTGGGAACAAAGGACGACCCGCCG
>QHZM01000245.1 GCA_003224665.1 Acidobacteriota bacterium | reverse complement strand
CTCCTGGCCTTCCAGGTGTTGAAGGACATCGGCGCAGGTAATCAGGTCGAAGCTGCAGGGTCCAAAGGGCAAAGGCGTCAACGAGCTTCGCACCAATCGGAGAGAGTCCCGTCGTCGGCAGTACTCCAAAGCCTCGGGGGCCAGATCAAGTCCCACCAGCGTTCCATCCGGACCGGCAAATCTTCCGAACTGGGTCAGGAGCAGTCCGGTTCCACACCCTGCGTCCAACACACGCATCCGTCCGGACGAGGAAGAATGTCGCGCCACGAGTCGCACCGCCACTTCGCACATCCCCTGATACCAGCCGCTGTGTTCCTCCAGGTCGTTGAGGCGGTGATAGTACTCTTGAGTAAAAATGCGGGGCGCAGCCGGCGTCTTCGTGAGAAGCGACATGACTTGTTCCGACTAGGTCCTTACTCGAGTTTCTTCCGTGCTGCCGCGGGCCCCGAAAAGGTCATTGGTAAACTTGCTGCGGGGGCCGGGCGGGGCCCATCAAGTAGCCGACCAGCTCGCCGGCGGCCCAGGCAGTAACGAATGCCGCCAGGAACGGAACCGACAGCAACAGCTCAGCGCGGTGACGTCCTTTCCCGAATGGAGCCCGCAGCCGACGATAAAGGAGAAGCAGGGGAAGCGCGGGACTGGAAACGGCGCGCAGAAACCGGACGCCCAGCGACATTTCCCTCGACCGCAAAGCGGCGAAAAACCTCGCGTGCTGGTAATAGCGTCGCGCAAAACTCCAGAAGGTCTCCGGGGGGACATAATACGCGACCAGCTCGGGGTCAAAGAGGAACGGAATTCCGCGCCGGGTGAGCTCCTGATTGAAAAAAAACTTCCAAAATCCTTCTCCCATGGAGTCCAAGCGCTCTTGAATAATCTCCCGCTTATAAGAAATGTGGTTGCCCGCGAGGATCGGAGTGACTTTCCTGTCGGAGGGCAACATGAAGCCCCCGTAGTCCGCGAAATAACAAGCCCAGCTCACCAAGCCGTCAGGCCGCCCGTTTTCAACCGCGCCTCCAATGACCGAATACTCCGATTCGTGCGCCCGGCGAAGCTTTTCCATCCAGTCCGCAGGAAACACGGATCAGTTCGTCCGTGCCGTCCGTAGAACAATCCGCCACAATGATTTCCGCTTCGCCACGGAAGGTCTGTTTCCTCAAGGATTCCAGACACCCGCAGATCGTCCCGGCCGCATTATGCGTCGCCATGACCACGGAAACATCTGGCCGGCTCATCGGATTTCACCCAGGACTACGCCTGCGCCGGCTTTGTCCTCGTCATGTCCCGCCGCCGGTCCGAGGAAATAACCCCATCCTTCGCCCGTCGCCCACGCGACGAGGAACGAGGCGAGAAGCGGCAGCGCCGCCAAGAATTTCAGACGATATCGCCCTTTGGTCCAGACGCGTTTCGCGATGCGATAGAGCATCACGAGCGAGATAAAGGGGAACATGCCTGCCCGCACGAGCCTTGGGCCCGTCCCCATCTCACGCGCCCGGCGAGCCGCGAAATAACGTCCCTGCCTGAAACGCCGAGCAAAGAAGGTCCCCCACGAGAACGATCCCGCGTAATAGACGAGAATTGAGGGATCAGAGAGGAGTCGTTCGCCTTTGCGGCGCATCGCCTGGTGGACGAACGTTTCCCAAAAACCGTCGGCGATAACTTCTCGAAGTGACTCCAGGGCCGCGCGTTTATAAGTACAATTATCCCCCGGAAGGTCGTCCAGGAATTCAGGGGGAAAAGGCGGAGTATACCGGCTATAACGACAGAAATAGACGGCCCAGTCCACGAGCCCCAGGCCCGGATTGATGTCGATCGCGCCGCCGATCGCCGGCCACTCGGCGGCGTGGCCACGCAACGTCTGTTCCGCCCAGTCGGGCGCCGGAACACATTGCTCAATGGTGAGAGCTACAATCCTGCCGCGCGCCGCGGCGATGCCGGCGCTCCACAGGCGCGGAATGCTGCTCGCGACGGGTGTTTGAATGAACTGGATGGAGGGAAACTTTTTGCCGAGCTGGGAAACAACTTCACCGCCTGGGCCGCTGACGACGAGAATTTCTGCTCGGGCGGGCGCAAGCTGGGCCGTCAAGCCGGTCAAACATTTTTGCAGGCTGCTGCCAAAGTCTTGAGCTGCCACGACCACGGACAACTCAATGGTCTGGTCCCCCCAATGCTTTTCCCCCGACTCGTCACTGCAAGCACGGGCTCTCAGAGCGCCGCCCGTGTTATGGCCCGGAAGACTTGCCTTCAAGCAATACCCGAAAATCCCCGTGGTCATATTGAAGCCGCGACTCAGTTTCCAGGCCTGCCTCCGTGTAGCCCCGCACTCGTGCGAAAACCGAGCCTCAACGCCCGGCTCCAATGGACCCCACAACACAGTGCAAATGCCAACCCGCTGTAAAAATAATAGAACAGGTGAAGGATCATTCCCGCCATAGCAAAAACATATCCCCTGCGCCGGGCGAAAAGCCGGTAAACCTGCCGGTTAAGGAAAACGATACAGCTCAGAAGGAAAAACCAGCCGAGGAGAATCGCGGGCAGAAAGGGGGCTCCCCGAAAGGTCCGGTGAGGGAGCAGAAAAACGAACGGCATCGGAACGAGAAGGCCCACAAGCAGAGAGCTAAGCCGATGGGAAAATCGAAAATTGAGGTCCTTGGGCAAGTTCTTGGTCTCCAGAATAAGGAACGACCAAGGTATCGCCCGGCAAAGGATATCCGTACCCAAAAGCGACAACAGATTCCACCTCTTCAGGTGCTTGCCTCGAAGCCTTTTATCCAGGAGAATTTTGTGCCCCGCTTGCCGCAGCCGGTATCCCAATTCAACATCCTCGATCGAGGGGCGTCGGTACCTTTTCTCGTTGAACCCCCCGGTAGCCATGAACACGCACCTGCGGATGGCGCCCAGGCCCGTCCAGAAAGTCGTAGCGTCGGGGTTGGAAATCTGATGGATGTAATGGTGGAGCAGATTTTTATATTGAGAAATAATGTTATTGCAGGGGGGGGCATCGTCGTAGGAACCGAACAGCGCGGCGAGTTGCGAGTCTTTTGAGAACGCCTCAGCAACAATCTCCAGCGCGTCGCGACGCACGACGACGTCGGCATCAACGAACAGCAAGATCTCACCCTGGGCGCGTTCAGCTCCGCGATTTCTGGCAGCCGCAGGCCCCAAGGTTCCGCCTGTCGCCAGGCAGACGGCGCCGAACCGCTCAGCGATGCTTGCCGTGCTATCCGTGGAGCCGTCGTCCACGACGATGATTTCAAAGCGAGAATACGTAGAAGCGGCCACTGCCTCCAAACAGCGCTGCAAACATAAGGCAGCGTTCCGTACCGGTATGACGACAGACACTACCGGCTTTGCCGAATATTCAGACACTGGACTCTTTCCAGCCGAGGGATCCGCGTAGCTCATTCGAGTAATTGCACCTAGAGGGAGCAAGTGGGTCCCTGGTATCGGGATATATGGGGGTCTCTTTCTGCCAAAGCCCATAGGGAGAACACAGCAATTTCCCCACCATATCCCCTGTGAATTACTTGGCGGACTCGTTGAATATGCGGCCGTTAGATTGGGAGCCTACCTGGCGGGTAATTAGGGCACTTGCAAAGGGAAAAGATTTTCTCTTTTTTGCCACCTGGCTCGTCTCGATTCCAATTACAGGTTATTCCTTATCAATCCTCCAAGTGGAAGTGGGCGGTCAGTTACATTTCGCTCGGTAGCCACAATTTCCAGTCTCAGGAAGGAATAATTCGCAGGGGGAAGTGGTCTCCTCTCCAAAATACGATTCCGTTCAACGAGATGAGAAGAAAGACTCAGACTCCGCCCACGGCCTGTCACCTGTCGGCCCGCCCATCGTTCAACCGTCTTACTTGCAAATAGTTATCTCAATTTTTCAGATAAATTGTGGGGATTGGTCGTTCCGTTGCAAGCTTCAAGCGGGCACGGCTCTCGTCGCTGAAGCAATCGGAAAACGGGCATCATCAAGTCAGATCGCCCCGGCTTCGCTCAGGCCACAGCACAAACAATTCACTTAACAGTGTTAGGATGAAAAGGACATGGTCCCATCGGATCTTCACATTCCCGAAGCAGCCCAAAATGAAACAGAAACACCCCGAGAAGTCCGCCCGCTCATTCCCGGGGGAAGACGCCTGGGGAGATTTCTCCCCTTTGCGATCTTGCTTCTCGTTGCGGTCGTCCTCACGCGCGGCGTCAGCAAGGGCGAATTCAATATCGATAACGACGAGACAATTCACGCCTTCACAGGACGGTACATTGCCGACTTTTTATCCGATCTTCCCCTGGCCCATCCAGTCCAATACACCTATGCGTATTACGCGCAGTATCCGGCGTTAGGAATAATCCATTGGCCCCCTTTCTTCCATTTCGTCGAAGCGTTGATGTTCCTGCTATTCGGGTCCTCGGTCGTTACGGCCCGGCTCACTGTCTTGTTGTTTGCACTCGTAGGACTTTATTTTTGGTGGAAGCTGCTCAACGAATTGGATAATCCGTTGACGGCGTCGTTATCCACATTGCTCCTCGCCTTTAGTCCCGGGCTTCTCCTTTACGAAAAAGCGGTGATGCTGGAAGTCCCATCGCTGGCCATGTCTATTATGGCCAGCTATTGGTGGGTCCGGTTTCTCAAGGAAGGTCGGAGTCACCTCTTGTATGCGTTCGTATTTTCCGCCAGCCTTGCCTTACTGACCAAGCAGCAGTGCATCTACCTGGCTTTGTTTTGCCCACTTACGGCAACAATTCTGCGGAAGTGGCGTCTGCTGGTCAGTTGGAGCACCGTGAAGGCTTTCGCGATCATGCTGCTCCTGGTGGCTCCCTTTTACCTTCTTGCGTTCAGCGTGCACTGGCGGGTGATCTCGGCACACCTTGTGCACTTGCGGGTGACCTCGGGACCCCTTTTTAAAGGGGCAAGTTCGCTGATCCATCGCCCGCTCTTCTACTGGGCCATCCTCCCTCGACAGGTCGGCTGGCTCGTGCTCGGACTCAGCTTCCTTGGACTGCTGACGTTCCGGCTGTGGGCTCGCCGAGAAAATGTGTTGCTGATGCTGGCCTGGATTTTCGCGTGCTATGTGACGTTGACTTCGTTCGCATCGAAAGACGCCCGCTACATCGTCTACTGGCTGCCTCCCTTCATGTATTTCGCCGCCGCCCTGTTCACCAACGGGTCGATTCCGAGGCGAGCCCGCGGCCTGGCCGCGGTACTCGCCGTCGCCTTGCTGGGCCTCAACACTTCGCAAGCTTGGAGCTTTCAAAGGCCTTACGTATCCGGGTTTGCCCCGGTGGCGCAGCGGGTGACCCGAATGCGCGAATGTGGCGTGGTCTTGTTTGACGGTGACCTCGCTGAGAACTTCATCTTCTACGTGCGTCTC
>QHZM01000244.1 GCA_003224665.1 Acidobacteriota bacterium | reverse complement strand
TTTGTAAATCTCGAACATGACCTTGTCTGATTCAAGCGCCAATTCTTTAGACCCTCTGGACCGGCCAAGCCAACAAGGCTGGCTGCTGACCACCGTGGTCCAGCTCGATGTTAACTGAATAGCAGACCTCCGCGCTCTCGTCAACTGCGAGTAGGCGGCCCGAGACATCACGCGCTTCGATTAGGAATCGCCGCCTAGGCCTCTTCCGAGCCGCCCCAGAAACAGCGAGAGAGGGACCGGAGTCCCTCTCTCACTTAAAACCCAGGAACATCATTTCGCGGGCGGCCGACTTTTTACTCTTCCCTCCGGATCGCGTTGATCTCCACGGGCGTTTCAACTTCAAAGGGTGGGGGCGGCGGGCCCGGAGGGATGGCGTCGAGTTCGGCGCGGAGCTTTGCTTCGAGCTCTTTCAGCTTTGCTTCGATCTCTTTCGCCTTCTGATTGCGGGCCACCATGTCTTGGCGGTACCGCTTGAGAAAGTAGCCGATGGTTTCGACGCGGATCTTGATCGAGCCCGTGGGCTTGTTCTCATCAATATCCTTGAAGGAGAAGTACGGGGTCCCCGAGCGCGTCACGGTTTCTTCGACCACGGTGTAAATGGGAGCGTCGTGGCCGCATTTGAAGCTTGAAAGCTCGAGCGCCACCAGGTTCGGGTGGCGGCCCGTAAATTTCGCCGCCCAGATTTTCTGCGAGGTATTTTCGCTGTAGCTGTTCTTCCAGGCGTCGCGGATGTCCATCGGGTGCTCGATGAGGCCGTTCTTGATGTCCTCCCCGAACAGCGGGGAGAGGATGTCGTCGTCGATCGGCAGGGACTGGAGCGTGAGGACCGGGTAGCCGATCTTCTGGAACTCTTCCAGGATTTCGTGGTTGACCCCCGGGTCGTTGTGGTACGGCCGGCCAAGCACGACGATTCCGATGCGTTCTTCGGCCTCAAGCCGTTTAAGGATTTCGCGGCCCTGGGCGCGAAGCGTCCCGTTCTGGAACTGATCCTGCGCTTTATAGCCTTCCTCGACGGCCCGCAGATTTTCTTCCCGGGAGAGCCCGAGAACGTCCACGAACTGGTCATAGAGCTGCCTGGCCAGAAGCGAAGGCTTACCCGGGTTCACGAAGGTATCGAGGAAGAGGATGTTGTTCTGTTTGAAGATGTCCCCTTCCTTCGTGAACGCGGCTTTCACGGATTCGGGCGTGGTCGCCACGGTGGGGCAAGAGCGGTGGTCCTGGACGAACTTCAAGTCGCTCGGGAGGTCATCAATCATGGGGCAGAAGATGATATCGAGCGGCTTCTTCTTGTGGTGGACGTAGAGCAGATTGTGGGCGTGCGGGATGCCCACCTTCGAGGGGAAGCAAGGGTCGATCGAGCCGCGCTTGGCGCCGTCTTTGTAGAGCGTCTCGCTGGTGTAATCGGAGTAGATGATGTTCTCCGGCTGAATGCCCAGGGACTCAAAATAGGCGCTGAAGATCGGCGTCACCGAGTACATATTCAGGATGCGCGGGACTCCGATCCGCAGGTCTTTGCGCCTCTTCATCAATTCGACTCGGTTCTTCTGCCGGGCGGTGAAGGCGTATTTCGGGAGCGGGTCGGCGACGAGCGGCGGCGCATAGGACTTGAAGGCCGCCTTCGCTCCGACCTCGGCCATGTTGGGGTTGTCCTTCTTCAAGGCGTCGAGGCCCTTCTTGATCTCGCGCATGTCGTTGACGTCCTCGACCAGACCCTTCTCGCAACTGTTGCCCACGATCAGGCGCTTCACGCCCTTTGAAATGGGGACCTTCGATTTCTTCCACGACTCATCGGCCGACGCAATCTGGACGTCGATGAAGGTCCGCATGCACTTGTTCTTGCAGAAGTAGCAGCGGGTGTCCTCGCTGCGGTGGGTGACGTAGTTGATGTTTTCGACCGCGTCGAACCCGATGAACTTCGTCTGCATGCCGAGGTTGTGGAGGCGGCGGACCTCGATGGCCGCGCCGATGGCCCCGGACTCGCCGCAGTGCTCGTGGACAATCACGTCCGGCTTGGCCCCCTTGTCCTTGAATCGCGACTCGATAAAGTCCACCTGGGCCTTGACTGCCGCGAGGTTATGCTGCGTGCCGCCTTGCAAGATGAACGTCTTCCCGAGCGAAGCGAGATTCGGAATCTGCGAGACATACAACCAAATGTTCTTGGGCAGGACGTTGGCGAGCCCGGCCATGATCTCTTCCGGCTTCCAGCCCTGCCGCTGGAAGTCCACGATGTCGGACTGCATGAAGACCGCGCAGCCGTATCCGAACATGGGCATGGCCTTGGCGCCGAAGGCGAGGTCAGCATACTCCTTGACGTCGTAGCCAAAGCCGACGCAGGTGGACTGGAGGAAATAACCGTTTCCCGCTGAGCACTGCGTGTTCAGCTTGAAGTCCTTCACCCGGCCGTCCTGCAGGATGATCAGCTTGATATCCTGCCCGCCCACGTCGCAGATGACGACGGCGTCCGGGTAGAAGTGGAGCGCGGCCTCGGTGTGCGCCACGGTCTCGACGAGGGCGACGTCCGCATTGAGCACGTCCTTGAGGATGTCCTTGGCGTACCCCGTGCTCCCCACCCCCAGCAGTTCCAGGGTCGCCCCCTGGTCTTCGACTTGTTTCTTCAGGTTGGCGAACATCTCCTTGGTGTCTTCAAGGGGATTACCCTTGGAGAGCTGGTAGCACTTCACTGTGACTTCGCCTTGCTCGCTGAGCAAGACCGCCTTGGTGGAAGTGGACCCGCCGTCGATGCCCATGTAGGCCTTGACGTGCTCGCCGGGCTGGAACTGACGCGCCACGAATTTCTTCGGCCTGAAGCGCTCCTTGAACTCGGCCAACTCGTCTTCAGTCTTGTAAAGCGCCGTCCCGCCGCCGCGTTTCTTTTTCTCCTCCAGGCGCCCGACGTTGATATACCAGTCGAGCTTCTCACTGCCTTTGTAAATGCCCACCTCCGGGTCCTCGTCCATGCCGTAACGGACGCATCCGATCGCGGCGAAATACTGGGCGTTTTCGGGGACCTGGACAAGGTCATTCGGGTCTTTTCCTTCCGGCAGCGGGAAATTGCGTTCCTCCCAGACTTTAGGGATGTTGCTCTTCCAGCAGTCGCGCATGCCGGCGATGTAAGTGTTTGGACCGCCGAGAAGCAGGACCACAGGCCTTAACGTATTGCCCCGCGTCAGCACCGACAGGTTCTGCTGCACGATCGCCTCGAAAAGTGAGGCCATGAGTTCATTCGGAGGGACGCCGCTCTTCTGCAAGCCGTTGATGTCCGTCTCCGCGAAGACCCCGCACTTACCCGCCACGGGGTGCAGTTTGAGCCCGAAGTAGCCCATCTTGCACAGGTCCTCGGCCGGGATGCGGAGTTTCGCGTTGATTTTGTCGATGACGGCACCCGTGCCTCCGGCGCACTTGTCGTTCATCGAGGGAATTTTCTTCTTGCGGCCTGTCTCGGGGTCTTCCTTGAAGATGATGATCTTGGCGTCCTGCCCGCCCAGCTCAACGACGGACCCGCATTGGGGATAAAGGTGTTCGACCGCGAGCGAGACTGCGTTGACTTCCTGGACGAACTTGGCCCCGACGTGGGGAGCGATGCCGCTGCCCCCACTGCCCGTGATGAAGATACGCGTTTCGTCGGCTTTGATCCCCGTATCCGCTTCCATCCGCTTCAGGAATTCGAGACATTTCTCGGGCTGTTTGGTGTCGTGGCGCTGGTAGTCGCGGCCCTTTAGAGGCTCCACAGCCAGCGAGGCTATCGAGCGCCGCTCGGCCCGCTCAGCTCCCCTATCGCGGCTTAGTTGACGGTGACTGTCGCGCGCCGCTCGGCCTTCATGCGCTCAGCGGCGTGCAGGACAAAGTTTGCCGCCGTCCCGACGACGCCTTGGCGATGGCCAAATTTATACATGGGGCGCTGCATTTCGGGATGGTCTTCGACGAAGGCGCGGACTTCGTCGAGCGTCGTGCCGGTCTGCTCCAGCACCGCTTTGATTTCGTTTTTCGCCCGGACCTTGGCCTCGCCCAGCGCCATCTGGACGCGGCTGTGAGCGTTGACGTCGCCTTCGCCCGAGGTCTCGACGGGCAGGAAGATCATGTCCTTATACTGGGAGACCACGGCCGATTGCGCGCCGTCCGACTGCGTCGAAGGCATGCAGCCGAAGGGCTTCAAGCTGAGCACCATGTGGCAAAGGTCTTTGTTCGAGTAGTAGATGTTCTTCGCGACTTCCAGGTGCCCTTCGCCGCCCCCCGCACGCGAGTTGTAGAAGGGATGGCCGAGCCTCTGGAGCTCGTACTGGTCGGTGAGGTGATGCGCCATGCCACCGAGCGCGTCAATCAGTTTATGGTATTCGCGCTTGAAGACTGTCTCGGCAAACGTGAGCGTTGCGACTTTTTGCTGAACGCTCAAGTGGCTCTTAAGGACTTTGGGCAGATTCCACTTGGTCACACCGGTCTCGACCAGGTCGATCCCGCGCTCGTCCTTAATCTTCTGTTTGGCCTGGTGGATCATATACATGATCCAGGTGCCAATCGGCTCGACCAGGGCCTGCGCGCCTTCTTTTTCAAGGAACCGGAACATGTTGAAGTTCCCGTCGCCTTCGGTGGTCTGCGCGAAGAACTCGCCGGTCACCTTGACGAGCGGCTTGACGCGAAGACGATCGACCTGGATTCCTTCCAGCTGTGTGCGCACCTCGTGCAGCATGCCGGCGGTCTGCTTGCCCCAGAGATGGTCGACGATCTTGCCGGTGGTATGGGTGATGCTCTCGGCAATCCTGTTGGCCATGATCCGCTTGGCGAGCCACGGCGCGAACCGGTCGTTGACATGGAACATCCGGCGGGTCCGCAGC
>QHZM01000082.1 GCA_003224665.1 Acidobacteriota bacterium | reverse complement strand
TCAATTTAACGGTGGCAACTACACATTTCTACGGCTCCTGGATCCGATCTCGCGTCAACTGATTCCGACGGATAAGGATTTTTTCACGAGGCGCGACAATCAATTTGCGTCCTTCCTGCTCGGTGTTTACGACGAGGCGGGGAGGTCTATCCAGTACCAGAAAGCCAACGGCAAGGACACGTGGTACGGGTTCCATTTCCTGGACCGGTGGAAGATCACGCCGAGACTCACCGCCAGCCTGGGCGTCCGGTATGAGTACTATCCGCTGATGAGCCGGGACAGTCTGGGCAAAGGTCTCGAACAATACGATCCGGCGACGAACACGGTTTTACTGGGAGGGCTGGGCGGTAATCCGAAAAACCTGGGGATCCAAACCCAGAAGAGCTTGATCGGTCCGCGGTTTGGCCTTGCCTACATGCTGGACAACAAAACTGTGCTCCGCGCCGGCTTTGGCAGCACCTTCGATACCTATCCACTCTTGCGAGAGCTCCGCGGCCCTTACCCCGCCGTGATTGCGTCAGATTTTAAGTACCTCGCCGACAGCCCCAACTTTGACCAGCCGTCGCAATGCCTTGCTGGGCAACAGAGCAATTTATGTTCCTTCCAAGGCCTGGGAACCTTGGCGGGTGGGATACAACCTGTCGACCTCGACCCCATCTCGGCGGGCCTCAGTCAGGGAAAGATCCCCATTGACAAATCCGTGGACATGAGGTTCCTTCGTCCTGGGTTGCTCAAACGAGGCCGGATCGAAACGTGGAACGCCACGGTCGAGCGGAAATTACCGGGTGAATTCATCGTCGGTGTGGCATACGTCGGTAATCACTTGACTCACGGCTGGGGCCAGGTTGACCTGAACGCTTCAAGGATCGATGAGCAAGCCCCCCTGAGCACCCTGTATGGACGCACGGCGGCCACGTATCAGCTACAAGGCTACGTCGACTCCCATTACAACGCCTTGCAGGTCACCATCGACCGCCATTTCGACAAGGGTCTGTATATTAAGGGCGCCTATGCCTGGTCGAAGGCTATTGACCTGAGTTCGGACGACTCCTGGGGAGCAGGTCTCTGGCTGGCGCCGACCTTCGCCGGGCCGGGCTACAGGGACCGCAACCGAGGAATGTCAGACTTCGACAGCCGGCACGTCTTCCGTATGAGCTATGTTTGGGATCTGCCGGTGGGCAGTGGTCGGAAGTATCTCAGCAGCAATCGCATTGGACGAGCGGTACTCGGAGGCTGGCAGCTCAACGGGATTTGGAGCACGACTTCGGGACGGCCGACCACTCTGTATGCTGACCCGGGCAACTTGCGGCAGGCCGGCAATCACCAGACCGTGGACCAGGTCGGGCCGATCCAGAAACTGGGCTGCTTGGGGCCGGGGCCGGATTGTCACTGGTACGACCCTTCGTCGTTCGCGATTGTACCTCTTGTCACTGACCCGGATGGAGTGCAGCGGCAGCACCGCTTTGGCACTACCGGACGGAACATCGCCTTATATGGCCCAGGGCACACCAACTTGGACGCGAGTTTGTTCCGACACTTCAAGCTGACCGAGCGCTTCGACCTGCAGTTCCGGGCCGAGGGGCTCAACGTCCTGAATCACCCCACCTGGAACTGGGCTCCCGACGAATGGGGTGCCTCCAATTATTGTTGGGGAGGAGGGCCGGCGAACAACCCATGCGGCGGGACATTCATGCAGGCCGTGGATGCCAACGGCCACCGCATCGTCCGGTTCGGACTGCGCTTGGCTTTCTAACGGAGGAAATGAGGGAGAGGTTATCGGCGGGCTACAGGTCGAACGACAAAAGCTGAGGGAAGGGACTGATCCGTCCTGATCACCTCGAGCGAGTGACCCCCAACTCGTGGACAAAATTCCGAGCGGGCGTGAGACGATCCGTGGTGAAAGCTGCACCTTTTGGATCTTGTCAACGAGCTATCCCCGGTTGTTAAATGGACTCCATGCGGCTCCTTAGAGCATTGGCTGCGTGCTCTGCCCTCTCCGTCACGCTGATTTCTGCGCGGGCGGAAGACTTGGCAGCCAAATCCGCCCGAGCCAAGGAGCTGATGGCCGCCGGCCGGTTTGAGGAGGCCATCCCAATCTACAGGGAACTTGTGAAGGCCATTCCGGGCAACCCAGGCCCCATTATGAATCTCGGGTTGGCCCTCCATATGAATGGACAGGAGCGTGAAGCTATTAGGCAATTCCAGGTGGTCCTGAGGCTTGAACCCAATCACTTGCCCGCGCACCTTTTTCTGGGCGCGGCCTACCTTGGGTTTAAAGAGCCGGCCCAGGCGATCGAGCCTCTCAAGACCGTCATTCACGCTAAGCCAAATGACAAGGAGGCTCGCCTGATGCTGGGCGAAGCTTTCTTGTCGCTCGAACACTTCCAATCGGCGACGGAGCAGCTTGAAAGACTGTCCGAGCTGGACCCCGAAAATCCCAAGGTTTGGAACGGGCTCGGACTTAGTTACGAAGGTCTCGCCAGCCGCAATTTCGTGCAGCTCGAGAAAATTGCTCTGGGATCTCCATACTGGCGGGTCCTCGTAGCCGAGGCCCGCGCCACGGTGGGCTTATATACTCGCGCTTTCCTTCTGTACCGGGAGGCCCAAGCCAAGATGCCGACTATGCGCGGCATCCACACCGCGGTTGCCGAAATCTATCGAAGAATCAGCCAGCCAGACTGGGCCGCTATCGAGGAAGAGAAGGAACGGAAATTGCCGGCGTTGGATTGCGGCGGCTCGGACGCGACCTCGCTGGCCGCGCTCGCTACATCCCCGAAGAACGCGGTTGCTTCGTCAGGGTGTGAAGGGCGCTTTCTTGGGCGAAAACTGGAATGTGAGTTCTGGGCAGGGCGATACGAGCAAGTCATAGCTTCATCAAAGGCTGGGAGGACTGCGGAAGCGTATTTCTGGCGAACACGCGCGTACAACGAGCTCGCGCGGCGAGCTTTTTCCCGCCTCGCCCAGCTCCCCCCTTCTGCCGAAGTGCACGAATTACTGGGCACGATCCATTTCAACCGGAAGAAATATTCCGAATCGGCGAAGGAGTGGGAGGAGGCCCTAAAGTTCGAGCCTGGAAATTGGTATTATCGAGAAAGGCTTGCCATATCTCTGAGCTCCAGCCAGGACTACGAGGGCGCTCGACGACTTTTGGAAGACCTCATCATGCGGTCACCGAATTCAGCGGAACTGAACTACTGGCTGGGATTCACCTTGTTAGGCTTGTTGGAGGCGGACAAGGCCCTTCCGTTCCTGGAAAAGGCGGTCGAAGGTGATCCGACAGTGTTGGCGGCGCACAGGGAACTTGCGCGCGCTTACTTACAACTTGGCAAAGATGAGAAGGCCGTTCCGCATCTGAAAGCTGCTTTACCTGCTGATGAGGACGGCAGCCTCTATTACCAACTGGCCCGTGCGTATCGAAACGTGGGCCAACTGGAACTTGCCAAGGAGATGCTCAAGAAATTCCGCGAGATCGAAGCTCCCGCAACGGCGGGAAAGAAGATTCCCGAACGGGAATCCGAAATTACGCCGCCGTGAAGCGGGCCCCGGGCGCAGTCGAGCATGCTCACCCGTTTTTGCTGCAGATCCGGGAGTCCCACTCTGCACCACCCCTCAAGCGCTCCAAAGCCAGCCCTTGGGCAGAGTTCAGCTGGACGGCCAGTCAGGAAGCCCCTATAATCCGATGTCTTCGTGGTGGGGTCAGGCGGCCTTTCCGGATTCTTCCCAGCGGCCATCGGATCAACGGCGATTACGTCACTTCCTTGGAATTTGTCGGCGGGTTTTGATTCATGTATGGGCTGCTCCTCTCAGTTTTCCTTTTAGCGCCACCGCTCGCCACCTCAGGGACTGTCACATTCCGTGAAGCCGACCCTGCCCAGTCGGGAGTGACCTGGGTTCATAACAATGCCATGTCGGACCACCGATACCTTCCCGAAACGGAGCCGCCAGGAGTTGCCATCTTCGACTACGACAATGACGGCTGGATGGACTTGTTCATGGTGAACTCCGGCACCGCCGTATTCTTTCGTCCGAGGACTCCCCTGCGGCACGCTCTTTATCGCAACAACCACGATGGAACTTTCACAGACGTGACCCAGCAAGCCGGAATCACTGCGGATCTGTTTGGCATGGGAATAGCCGTGGGCGACTACGACGGCGACGGCAACGAGGACCTCTTTATCACAGGATACGAGAAGTGCGTGCTGTATCGTAACAATGGTGATGGGACGTTCACGGACGTTACGGCCGGGAGCGGGATTAACCCTCCCGGCTGGTCAACGGCGGCGGTTTGGTTCGACTACAACAACGACGCGAAGTTGGACCTCTATGTGGCCCAGTTTGTGGACTACTCCAGCCTCAGAACCTGCGGGGCGCCGGAATCTTATGGGGGCAACGTGCAGGGCTCCCCTGCCCAGCAGCGCTATTACTGCGCTCCGCGCATCTTTCGTCCCACCCCCTCCCACCTTTATCGCAACGAGGGAGGAGGAAAGTTCACTGACGTCAGCCAGGAGGTCGGGATTTCCGACCACCTTGGGAAAGGTTTTGGCATTGTGGTCACGGACATCAACAATGACGGGTACATGGACCTTTTCCAGGCTAACGACATGGTTCCCAACTTGCTTTTCGTAAATCACAAAGGGAAGTCGTTCGAGGAGGTCGGGCTCCCGGCAGGCGTCGGGTATAGCTTGAGCGGTCAGGCCCGTTCGGGAATGGGAGTGGATGCGGCGGACTTCAACGGCGACGGCTGGCAAGACCTCTTCGTGTCCAATATCGATCAGGAACTCTTCTCAATTTATGAAAACAACGGGGACCTGACCTTCGATGACCTGAGCCTGAAGACGGGCGTAGCCAGGGTCACAAGGCTCCTGAGCGGCTGGGGCCTGAAATTCTTCGATTACGACAACGACGGCCTCATTGATTTGATCAATGCCAACGGACATCCCGACGACATGGTGGACGCCCGCAGTCGCGGCGTGACTTATCGGGAACCTCTCATCCTGTTTCACGACGAGGGCAACGGCAAGCTGGCCGATGTCAGCCAAAGCAGCGGAGAAATTTTCAAGCGGCGGGTCGCGGGTCGCGGACTGGCGGTTGGCGACCTGAACAACGACGGCTACCTAGATGTGCTCGTGGGGGTTAACGGGGGATCTCCCATACTGCTTTGGAACAATGCGGAGACCAAGAATAACTGGCTCGGCCTGCATTTGGTTGGTACGACGACCAATCCATCGGCCATCGGGGCAATTATCAAGTGGCAGGCCGAAGGGCGAGTTCGCAGCCTTCTCAAGAGCGCCGGAGGAAGCTTCATGTCGAGTCACGACCCCCGAGTGGTTCTCGGCTTGGGCAAGAGCGAGAAGGTGGATTGGTTGGAAATCCACTGGCCAGCGCCAAGCCAGCGCGTGGACCGCTTTACCTCGTTGCCCGTCAACCGCTACGTGACCATCGTGGAGGGAAAGGGCATCGTAAAGTAGGAAGGCCCGCCGCCACGAATCCGTCTACCCTCCGACCAGCATTCGAGTTTCCCATTTGCAAAATGGGAAGATGCGTACCGATCTATATGACCTCCATCTCCCGCACTTTCCCAGCGCACTCCTCCTTTCGGCTTGCGCGCAGGAGCACGGGTGCCACAACGCCATGATGGTAAGGGAGAAAAGAATCTACAGACGCATATTCCAAACTCACTGACCGCCTCCGTGCCTGCAACGGTTCGAGAATCCTCGAAGGGCAAGTTTGTTGCTTGAACCACGAGGTGCTTGTGGTACGCCCTAGTGGACGATTTCGGAACTTTTCGTTACAGCTAGGTCCTAGCCGAGATCTCGCCTCAAGGTAAATTTTGCGTGGAACAACTCTCAATTTACATGGGGCCCGTAATCCCATTAGACCAGGTTTAAGCACGACATAACAACAGAAGTTGCAATTACTTCCGTCCTGCGAGCCCTAGGTGTGCCGAAAGGCATCTTTTGATACGGGCCTACATGGGTTTGACTAGCTTTGATTTTTGAATAAGTTGCCAAGCAGCATATCGCCACCCTTTGATACTTTGGATGAACACACTGGAATCTTGATTGAGGCGGGTCACGGGGCCCAGAGTCATTTGTGTTTTTGTATCTCGCGGCCGTCTAGCACGAGTATCGGCCCGGTGATCTTGCGACTGCTGTGGCTCAGGATGCCAAAATTGAAATCCTGAATGACTTGAGCTATTGTTGCGTGGATGGGCAGCCCTCCTTCAGCCCATAGGGCGCACCGCTGCAGTTTTCCCCCGGATCGACGGGACCC
>QHZM01000081.1 GCA_003224665.1 Acidobacteriota bacterium | reverse complement strand
CGAATTGACCACAAAAGATACGGGGCGGCCGAGCAGGGAAGTGACCAGACCGCCGAGTGCCGCGCCGGACGTGAGTGCGAAGGACCAGGTGGCGGAGGACAGAGCGTTGGCCGGCAGGATCTCCTCGGTGCTCGCAATGTCGGGCAGCAGAGCGTTGCGGGCCGGCTCGAAGATCGAGGCGAAAATGACTTCAAGACCGAGCAGGGCATAGACCAGCCAGACGTCGGCCGCCCTTCGCACGAGCAGCAGCCCCAGGACGACGAACCCGCGCGCGATATCCGCCAGGATCATCAGCCGCCGCCGCGGGAACCTGTCCGCGACGTACCCGGCGAGCGGGGTCATCAAGAACCAGGGAAGCGTCTGGATGATGATGGCCCAGCCCACTGCCTGCCCGCTCCCGGTCAACCCGAGCAGCAGGTCATAGACCGCAAGGCTGTAAAACCAGTCGCCGATCTCGCTGACAAGTTGCGCCATCCAGAGGCGGCAGAAGTTGGAGTTGGCGCGAAGCAGCGAAAAATACCGGAGGTGCAGCGGCACTTGCCGCAGGGCGGGCGCTTCCGCGACTGGAATGACTCCGCTTTCACCGGCCATAAGGCGAGGAATCGAATTCTAGCACGCCAACGGAGCGGACGATTCAGCCGGCGCGGTTTGCGAACTTCGATTCGAGGTAGGCGACGGGGATGTCGTAGAGCAGGACTTTCGGGGAATGGCGGAGGCTGTCGTGAATGAAGCAGACGTGCGTGCACCAGCACTGGTCGCGGACGATGGCGCGAAGCTCTTCCTGGCGCGTCCGGGTATCCCAGAGCTTTTGAAAGTCGCACCCGAAATCGCGCAGGTTAGCGAGCTTCCCGCGCAGCTCGCAGGCGCGGACGTCGCCGTTGTAGTCAATCACGATGGAAGTGCCGCCGGCCGTGCAGGGCATGGGCCAGGGGTGAGGGGACTCGATGTTTTCGAGCTGGACTTTATTGTGGAAAGCCAGCGTCCCCTCGTAGTAAATCTCGGCGGCTTTTCTCTCGACTCCCTGCGTGCGCCGGAGCGCGGCGGGCGCGTAGTGCGCGTAAACTTTTTGGAGCTGCCGGTAGAGCGCTGGGAGTCGCTCGACCGGGACTTTCTTCAGGCCCGCGTCCGGCGCGTTGCCCCGGATGATGTTGAAGTAGTGACCGTCCACCGCGCAGCGGGTCTTGACGAACTCGGCGATCTCGAGGATGTGGTCGAAATTCTCCGCGCAGATTACGGTGTTAATGTTGACGCGCAGGTTCGTGAACCGCTGCCGGCAAGGCTGAACGGCTTCGAGCGTTTCGAGCGTCTTCTTGAAATTGCCGGGGACGGCGCGGATCGAGTCCTGCATCTCGCCGAGGCCGTCGAGGGCGACGTTCAGGTCGAGGCGCAGTTCGGCGTTTTCGGTCAAAATTCGCCCCACCCACTCGGCCGTCCGCCCCGGCAGCAGGCCGTTCGTCGGCAGGTTCACCCACCGGACGCCGTTGTTCGAGTAAAAGAGCCGGATAATTTCGGTAAGCTCTTTGCGCAGCATGGGCTCGCCGCCGGAGAGCCAGAGGTCGGTGAAATTCGGCATCGTCCGGGAAAGTTTTTGGATTTCGTCCCAGGTCAAGTCGCCCTTCTGGTTGAGTTCTTCCCAATAAAAACAAGTCCGGCACTTGGCATTGCAGACGGAGGTGACGAAGAAAATTACCAGCTTGAGGCGCCTTTGGGCGGAAAGCCGCTGATAGATTTTCCCGAGTTCCGCCTTGTAGTCCATCGTTGCCACGCTGCGATCTTTCGAGACTGGCCGCGGCGATTCTACCAGATTCGCCTCGAGCAGGCTTGAAATCGGCCGGAGGTAGCGAGAGTTGGGACGGCTTGACCGCGCCCGGTGCCGCCGTGCGCGACTTGCGGCAGGGGGCGGGTCAATAAACGATGTCAAGCGACATGTCGAAGATCCGGTGCTGGAACCCGACGAAGTTGCCGAAGAAAGGCGAGCTGATCGTCGAAAAGATGTCGCGCGGGTTGGAGTGGTTTGTGACATTGAAGATCTGGAGGCCGCCGCGCAGCTTGTGCCTTTTGAGCCAGGGCAGGAAGCGGATGCGAAAGTCCTTGGTCAGTTGCAGGTCGAGCGAGAAAAACGTCGGGAAGCGAAAGCTGTTGGGCTTCCCCGCGTAATTTTGCAGTTCGTCATAGTCCGAATAAGGGAAGCCGCTGTGCAGGTCGGCCACAGGGCTGGCGGTGATTCGCCACGGCAGCTTGAACCGCGCCCAGGTGACGAGGCGGTGAGGGATGTTCGAGGGCAAGTCGGCGAAGAAGTTCGGGCGGATGACCGGTTGCTCAAACGGCACGAAGACCTGCCCCAGCGTGTTCAGATCGCCGCGCCCCCGGCTGTAAACATAGGAGAAATTCAAGTCCGCGCTTTCGCTCGGCCGCAAGCGGAGCGTGGACTCGAGCTCCTGGTAACGCGACTTCCCGGTGTTCGTGAGCAGCAGGACCGGACCGCTGGCCGCGAGGTTCTGCGGGTCTACGATGAACTCATTGAACGTCCGGCTCGAAAGGAAACTCAGCCGCACGACCACGTGCGGCCGCACCTCGCGGTCCGCCTCGAGGTTCCAGGTCAGGTTGTACGGCGTGCTCCCCAGGTGGCGGCCGGGAGGAATGATTTGACGTCCCTTGTCATCCACCCTCGCATAGACGTTTTGATAGACGTAAGGGGAAAGTTGCGGCTGGCACTCAGGGTCGAAGCAGGTAACGACTCGGGACAGGTTCCGCGTGTAGTCGCCGGCGAGCAGCGGCAGGCGGTCATAGAAAACGCCGATTCCGGAGCGCAGGATGGTCTTGCCGTCAGACCCGGGAGAATAGGCCAGGCCCAAGCGCGGCGCGATAGCCGCGGCCTCGCCGAGAGTCTGGCCGGAAAAACGCAGCCCGAGGTCGAGCGCCAACTGGTCGCTCAGGGCCCAGTGGTCCTGGCCGAACCCGGCGACTTCGGTATCGTCCGCGCGGAGGGCTCCGGGTCCCTGGAAGTCGATTTGCTCGGCCACCGAACCGTCCGCCCTGAGCAGAAGGACGGGATGCGAGAAGCTGTTCCCGCGGTACGCCCGGTGCGAGAAGTCGCCGCCGAATTTCACGGCGTGGCGTCCCAGGCTTTCTCGCGGGGCAAGCTGGTAAGTCTGCAGGATTTCTTCCTGGTGGCTCAATCTCGTCCAGGCGTTGAAGAAGTTCCCGTCCCAGCCGTTCGGCGTCACAAGCATGGACTCCGGCCCTTGTCCGCGCGCGGAGCTTTCAAAATCCGTGAACTTGATGAGCGTCGTCAGGATGCCGCCCGTAGCGACCAGGTAGCGGTCGGTCACGCCGATGGAATACCCGCGCTGGTCGTAATCGGACGACGCCGTCTGCGGCACCAGCGAATTGATGTTCACGAACTGTTTCCGCTGCGGAAACAGGTTCACGTTCGCCGAGAGGAAGTGTTGCGGCGAAAAGAAGTACTGGAAGTTGGTAAAGGAATCGAACCCCTGGCTCTTGGTCTCGTTATTGGGCCAGGCCAGGCCGCGGACGGGGTACCTTGAGAACTCGTAGGAAAACGCTTCGGAGAAGTTGAGCTTGTTCTTCCAGAGCGGGCCGGTGAAGTTCAGCCGCGGCTTGTCGTCCTCGATACCCACGATGTGGCCGGAGCGCGCCCGGAAGGTCGGCAAGAAATCGTTCAATTCGTATTTCCACTGGCTCGAAGGGGGTTTGGTCTGGATACTGGTCAATCCGCCCGAAAAGCGCCCGTACTCGGCGCGGTAAGCGCTCTTATAGACTTCCATGGACTCGACCGCGT
>QHZM01000080.1 GCA_003224665.1 Acidobacteriota bacterium | reverse complement strand
TGGGTTGCGGATTGTTGCGGACTTGTTTTCGCATCGAGACGGTCGATAAAGTGAACATTCCGGCGGGAAATCCGCACGCTCTGTTCGAGATGGCGGGGACTGGAAACGGGGTCGCTAGACCACTGCGCCAGTCCCCGACCCAACAAAACTTCGTAAAGGGCTGGCGGCAGGCGGTTTCAGGATGGAAGAAGACTTGGCCGCAAATGTGAAAACTCTTGACCATTCTTTCCCCTGCCTCCAGATGCGGGGGTGTTAGGCCTATTTATTTGCTGCCTTTTCAGCAAGTTATATCGTCTTTGGACTCCGAGTGGATTGGCATCGGAATTGCTGAATCGGGAGGAAGCCAACTCCTAGCGTGCCGGTGGATTGATATGGGGGGTGGGTCCTAGATTAAGAGGCGGCGGGCCCCGCGAAGCTGTCTTAGTTTAACCGAAAAGGACAGTAGCTGTTAGTGCTGGCCCGATGGATTCGTTGCGCTAGGAGCCGTGGCCTATGCAAAGACAGGCTCAGATTAGTCTAGAGTCACCCGCAGGCCTCCTCCTTCTGAATTCCGGGAACCGAGCAGTGTACGCAAATGCGGAGGCGATGCGCGTCCTCGCCTATCCGGAAGATCCTGAAAAGATCAAGCCGTCAGGCAGCCATCTCACCGAAAGAATCCGCGCCGCCCTCCTTAACGGCAAAAGCACGAACCAGCTTCCTGCGGCAAGCGAGTTCGTCTCTGGGAGGCGACACTATGCGTGTCGCTTTTTTGTTTTGGAATCTGACTCAAAGAACCCCGCAGCGCTTACTTTGGCCATCCTTATGGACAGAGTTGATCAACTATGGTTCCTTGTTTCCTCGGTGGCGCAGCAATTCCACCTGACCTGCCGAGAGAAAGAAGCCGTAAAGCATTTATCCGAGGGGCTCACGAGCAAAGAGATTGCCACGCGAATGGGAATCAGCCCCAATACCGTCAAGGCTTTCTTGCGGCTGGTCATGGTCAAGATGGGGGTCTCAACTCGATCAGCTATCTTAGGAAAAATCGTCCAGCATTAATCCAGGCAAGAAGCTCTCCAAGTGTTCCTGTGGGCCAGTCCATTTTGAGAATTGCTCCCGCCGTCGCAAAACGCGAAAAGCTCTTTGGGCATGCCGCGATGTGGCAGCGGAATCGCAGCAGACTGGTCATGAAGGGGTGGGATGTTGGAGAAGAGCCCGGAAAACAGCTTTCACGGAGTCAGTAATTCCAGGGCAGCGCAAGACGCGCCGGGGCTCAGGGGCCGCATCACTTCTGCCCTGACCCGAACTTGCCGCGGCCACAACATCGAGCCTGAATCGGCCAAAGGGCGTGACGATCTCGGGGAGATCTTCTTGGCTACCGTCTGGCACTGCTCTACCCTTTGCAAAAACCACTTTCTGAACGGAGGTCGTAGCGGGGATATCCCAGGGAAGATTCTCCATTTCGGAAGGGTCAAGTCCTTCTGTGCGAGATTTTTCCCAGCAAGCTCCCGGTGGCGATTCCTACCCTCGCGCAAGTGCGCTGAAGGGTCCAGAGCTCCAAAAATCATAGCTTCCTGCCGCATTCAATTCGTCCTCTAAACCTACGTCCAGCCGCGCGCTTACAGCGTCGCTCCTGGGCGGCATCAAGCCCGCCGGCCAAATCGTCTCAACGACCGCGGTCTTATGTGAGCGTCTGCGCACGGGTGCGGCGGGCTGTCCTCCCCGAATGGACTAACCCTTTGGACTACGCCCTTCTGGTAATTGACCCCTGAACGTATCCGGCTTCATATACTTGGTGCACTTGTTATCGCCGCAGGCGCGAGCAACAGTGACGCGCACACGTGCCAGTCGTTTAAGAGGAAGTTGTTTGGGAAGAGCCACACCCCGTAGCTGCAGTTTCTCGAGTGCGGACCCACACGCACGCCCGGGGGAAACGCAATCAGAAAGGAAGATTGAGGAGAAAAACCATGCGAATTACGATCCCGCGTTCGATTCGATGTTTCGACCCGAGGCGATTTTTGTTCACCCTCGGCGTGCTCGCTCTCGCCGTGTTCCTCTTGGGGCTGCGCCCTCAGCCGGCCCTCGCTCAGTTTAGTAGTCCAGGTGGCGGGGTCGATGATTCCAACGGTGTCTTCCAACTCGAAGGGAACGCCACTACTGATACGGGCATCTGTTTCCAGGTAAGCCCCCCAATTATAGCTACACCGGGTGGCGGGAACAGTTGTCCAGCGGGGCTCACGTTCGTTGCATTCGGATCGCAAACGGATGACTGGGCGAACGTTTTTACCGGGGTGAGTCTCCATGCAGTGGCCACCACGGGGATCGTTGGCGATGCCACCAATTCATCCAGCGATGACATCTTCACCGGAGGCGGCGCAAAGGACACGCTCGGCCTACAATCGGGCCCCTGGCTGTGGAAGAACGGCAAGCCGCAGGCCAAGGATGACATCGCGCACGCCTATGCGGCGGCTTACACCCTGCCGAACGGTCACACGGGCATCTACTTCGGGATAGACCGCTTCGACAATAGCGGCGATGCGACCGCTGGATTCTGGTTCTTTCAGGACTCGACGGTCGGGCTCGGCGGGGCAAATAAAGGTGGCGGCACGCGTTTTACTGGTCAGCACTTTGATGGCGACCTGCTGATTGTCTCCGACTTTTCCACCGGCGGAGCCGTCTCCACCATTGAGGTCTTCAAATGGGTGGGCAGCGATGCGAACGGCACTCTCGTCCTTGCGGAAACCTTGACGTCGAATGCGACGTGCAACCCGATTACTGGCAATAGCAGCGCGTGCTCCATCGTCAACCCCATCCCCGTGGCAACGGGCGGGTGGGGCTTCACAAACAAGTCGGGCCAAACCTTCTTCGACCACGGAGAATTCCTCGAGGGCGGCCTCGACCTACAATCGATCTTTGGCGCAAACGTCCCGTGTTTCACCACGTTCATGGCCGAGACCCGTTCTTCGACATCACCAACGGCGACTTTGAGTGACTTTTCGCCGCCCGTTTCCTTCCCACTGTGCGGGCTCCACGTCACCAAGGCGTGCAATGGGCCTGGTGTGATATCCGCCGACGGGAGTTCGGTTGCCTATAGCTGGACTGCAACCGTCTTCAACGATGGGATCGGATCGCTCTCCAACGTCTCGCTGAATGACACCCTTCCCGACGGCTCCAAGGTAAGCATTCCGGTAACCAGTTTGCTCGGTCCAAAGCCGGCGTCCGCGTCCGTTCAAGTCAACTTCACTGCAACCAGCTCGAACGTACCGAACCCGCTCAGCGTGACTAACAGCACGAACGCTCAGGGCTTCACAGGTCCAAACGGGACTGGCACCTTGATCGCTTCTAAACCTCCCGACGCGACGGCGGTGTGCAGTGCGACGGTGGGTGAGACGCTCACCATCGAAAAGCACTGCGACGCCTCAAAGGGCGGTGCCACATTGGTGGATACAGATGACAGCGTCGTGGTGGAGGTTTTCTACACCGCACATGTGTGCAACGCCGGGACACCAGGAAGCGGCTCCCAGCTTACGAATATAACCCTGGCGGATGACCACGGCAGCCCTCTTACCCACGACATCCCCAGCCCGAGTAGCATCCCGTCCCTGAACCCGGGCCAGTGTGCCGATGTGACGGGAAGTTATTTCCCGAATAGCATCGACTCTTCCTTGGGGAGATTCGGTTTCACGGATACAATCCGCGTCACCGGAGCGACTGCCACTCTGGGACCGAACCCCACGCCTGTGTCAGGCTGTCCGAGCAATACCGATCTGGCATGTGCGCCTGTCACTTGCCCGATCTGCTTCGACAACGTCTGCACGGGCCAACCGCAGCCGTAAGAACGCAACCCGATGGGGCGGTGGCCCACCGCCCCATCTCACTTTAAATGCAATGGAGATACACCAAGGCGTCCCGGACCGGGACGCCTTGATTTTTATCTGGCTGTTAACCTCCGCCCCCGGTGTGCCCGCGGCGCAAGATTAGGTCCAGCATTGCTGCACCTCACTGAAGTATGTTTGCGGATTCAATCCTTCTTCGTAAGTGCCCTTTGATGGCCCAAATCAAACTTGTGGCTGGGGCATCGCTGATGGCGCTAACGGGACTGGCCGTGGTTGCCCAGGATAAAAACGCCCCTTCACGCCCGCGGCCCGCTCCCCAGGTTACGGGAAAGCTTGTTGGCACGGATGGTGCTCGCCGATTGATTCTGCAATACGAACGCAATTCGAGAGCTGAAACCTTCATCGGGAACACACAGTCAGCCTGCACGGTCCCGGGAAACTCGAAGCCCGGCGAAAGAAAACAGCTCGACCTCTCGACGATTCCCAAGGGGACCGTTATGACCGTTTTCTATGTTCGCCACATCCAGGTAGGAAAGCTGGGCGGGCGGTCAGAGAACGTAATCCTGGCTATG
>QHZM01000079.1 GCA_003224665.1 Acidobacteriota bacterium | reverse complement strand
CCCTCGACGGCATCAGCACCGAGAAGGACCTTCCAGTTCACTGGAGCACCACCGAAAACGTCGCCTGGAAACTGGCGATGCCCAGTAGAAGCGGCGCCACGCCGATCGTCTGGGGCAACAACATTTTCCTTAATGTCGCCGATGGCGACGACCTGTACCTGTGGTGCGTCGACAAGGCCAAGGGAACGCTGATCTGGAAGAAGTTGATCGCGCACGGGAATTACAAGATCAACAAGCAGAACATGTCGTCGCCCTCGCCCGTCACGGATGGCAAAAACGTGTACGTGATGACCGGAGTCGGCGTGCTGAAGGGCTTCGACTTTAGCGGCAACGAGCTGTGGGTGCGCGACATCCAGAAGGACTACGGCAAGTTCGGCCTGAACTGGGGCTACGCGTCTTCGCCGTTGCTCTACGAAGATTCGCTGTACGTGCAGGTGCTGCATGGAATGAAAACACATGATCCGTCGTACTTGATGCGCATCGACAAGAAGACCGGCAAGACGGTTTGGCGCGTCATCCGCCCCACGGACGCGGTTCGGGAGTCGCCCGATTCCTACACGACGCCAACGCTGCTACGGTATGGCAATCACGTGGAGATCGTCGTCGCTGGCGGCGATTGCGTGACCGGGCACGATCCGGCCAAGGGCGAGGAATTGTGGCGCGGCACCGGACTCAATCCGGACAATAACTCAGCCTACCGGACCATCGCTTCTCCCGTGGTGCATGACGAGGTGATCTATGTGCCCACGCGCGTGCGGCCGCTGATCGCGTTTCGCGCGGGCGGCCGCGGGGATATCTCGCAGTCGCACAAGCTGTGGTCGTTTATGAACGGACCCGACGTGCCGACGCCAGTTACCGACGGGAAGTATTTTTATTCTGTGAACGACCGAGGTATCCTCTGGTGCCTGGACGCCAAAACCGGACAGGAGATCTGGGGTGGCAAGCGTATCAAGCCAGCCATCTATAGCTCTTCGCCGGTGCTGGCGGATGGAAAAATTTACGTCACCAACGAGGATGGCCTGACGACGGTCCTCGAGGCCGGACCCATGTTTGAAGTGCTGGCGGAGAACGATCTGAGCGATTACACCTTGAGTTCGCCGGCGATTTCCGATGGGCACATCTTCATGCGCACGGCGCAGTTTCTGTATTCGATCGGCAAGCCCTAGCGCGACCGGGGACGCGTAAGGGTGACGCATGCGTTGCCCGTGGCCGGGCCCGGAGATTACGAAGGCTTGTAGTACAACACCATTCCCGCTCCCAGCACGGCGAACAGGAAGCCGACGTAGAGCATCGGGCTGGGCGCGGTTTTCGGCGGGTGCGTGGCCATCGAGACGATTACATTAATGACCGGAGCTCCGCCGAAAACCAGCGGCATCACATAATTCGGAAGTCCGCCTGACTTGAATGCGTAGATGATGCAGACCGCTCCTAGTGCTCCCAGCGCTCCGCCTATGCCAGCCCAGATCGAGCCGCCAGTGTTGAAGCCGGTCACACCACCTTGCGAGAAAAGTCCCGCCACGGGCACCAGAACGCCGATGAGGAAGTAGGCCACCCCAACGCACAGGAGCGCCTTCAGCGGGTTGCCGAGCAACGTTTGCCCCTTATGCAGCGCTGGGCCATAAAAACCCCACGAGAGCACCGCACCAAAAACAAAAAGGATCCACACCATAGAGCGCTTCCCTTCTTTTCTCATGTTTGTTACGGCGCCGTGTTCCATCAGACTGAAACCCTCGAGCAACGCTTCCGACCCTGATAAGTTCTCCGATTCTATCAGTTCTCCAACGATCCGTCGGGTGCAATTTATTACCCGCTTGTGCCATACTACGCGACCTGAAAATTCGTGAACAGAGGGGACGCCCAGCACACGACGACGCCACAGCCCACTCCCACACCGCGTCGCCTTACCGGAGTTCAATGGGTGATCTGTGCGATCGCCGCCCTGGGCTTCGCGTTCGACACCTATTCATTGCTGGTGTTGCCGCTCATCGTGAGGCCGGCCTTGATGGAGCTGGCCAAGGTCAAGCCGGGGACCGCGGAATTCAACCAGTGGGTCGGACTGCTGTTCTACATCCCGGCGGTGGCGGGCGGCATCTTCGGGCTGATCGGAGGCTATCTTACCGATCGGCTGGGCAGGCGCCGCATCCTCGTCTGGAGCATTCTGCTCTATGCCTTCTCGGCCTTGGCGTCCGGGTACGCCACGTCCGTGACCACGCTTCTGATCCTGCGCTGCACGACGTTCATCGGCGTTTCCGTGGAGTTCGTAGCAGCGGTGGCATGGCTGGCGGAACTGTTTCCCGACCCGAAGCAGCGTGAGGCCGTGCTGGGCTACACGCAGGCATTCTCGTCGGTCGGCGGGTTGATGATCAGCGGCGCCTACTATCTGGCAGTCACCTACGCCAAGTCGCTGCCGATGATCAACGGCGGACACGAGGCGTGGCGCTATACCCTGATCTCCGGAATCATTCCCGCGATTCCCCTGATGATCATCCGGCCCTTCCTGCCGGAGTCGCCCGTATGGCAGGAGAAGAAATCGAAAGGTACGCTGAAGCGGCCCAGCTTCGCCGAGCTGTTCCGTCCGGAGTATCGCAAGACCACGCTGGTGACCGCGTTGATGTTCGCGTGCAGCTACGGAGCGGCGTTTGGGGCGATCCAGCATATTCCGCGCATCGTTCCGGGCCTGCCGCAGGTCGTGCACCTCGCCAGGGCGGCGCAGGAGCAGGCGGTGAGCAAGGTACAGTTCCTGCAAGAAATTGGAGGATTGCTCGGCCGCTTCCTGCTGGCGTTTCTGGCGGTTCGGATCGTCAGCCGCAGGCGCCTGCTGCGCGTGTTCCAGATCCCAGGACTTTTCCTGGTGCCGTTAGTTTTCTTCTATCCGGCGGTCCACGATCTCCACATGGTCCAGGTTGGCATATTCCTAGCGGGACTGCTCACGGTGGCGCAGTTCAGCTTCTGGGGGAATTATCTGCCCAGAGTGTACCCGACGCATCTGCGCGGCACGGGCGAGAGCTTCGCGGCGAATATCGGTGGCAGAATGATCGGGACGTCGGCCGCGCTTCTGACCACGCAACTGGCCAACGTGATGACGGGCTCGACTCCGTTCACGAAACTGGCGTATTCGTCCAGCGCGGTGGCTCTGCTGGTTTACGCGGTGGGCTTCCTGTCGAGCTTCTGAGCCGGCTTCGAAGGCCCATACTTTCTTCCCCGTGGCCAGGTCCAGCACGTAAAACCGGCCGTCATTGGAGCCGACGTAAACACGATCGCCCGCGATGGCAGGAGAGGAGTCCACGCGGGCGCCGGTCGCAAAGGTCCAGATGGCTTTTCCGGTCTTGGCGTTCAGGCAGTGAATGAACTTGTCGCGGCCGCCGACGACGATGCGGTCAGCCGCAGCAGCCGCCGAAGAATAAAACGGGAAATGCCGCTCGGAGTGTTCATAACGCCAGACGATTCTCTTTCGACGCAGGTCCGCACCCAGAACCTCGTTGTTAAAGTTGCCGAAGTACGCCCACGACCTCAGCAGGGCGGGGGAAGCGCCGGTGTATCCGCCGGCGGAGAGTTCGAGCACTTCCTTTCCGTCCGCGAGGCGAATGCCGCGAAACACTTCGTCGCACCCGGCCAGATAGACGGTGCCGCCCGAGATCGCCGGCGTTGCATGGACGTAGTTGCTGGTGGTGAACTTCCACAGAAGCTTGCCATCACGAGCGGACAAACAGTACAGGTTGCCGTCGTAAGAGCCGATCAAAACTCGGTAGCCCGCGACTACCGGAGAAGACCTGATCTCCGCCTGGGCTTTGAAAGTCCAGAGCGCCTTGCCGTCCGCCGCACGGACCGCGTGGAGCAGCCCCGCGAGGTCGCCGATATACACCACGCCGTCGCGCACGGCCGGTGACGATTCGCCGATGCCTTCTTGAGCGCGGTATTTCCAGCGGAGCTTGCCGGTCTGGAGGTCGATGGCCAGCAGATCAGCGGATTGCACACCGACATAGACCGTTCCCCCCGCAATGGCCGCGGACGATTCGATCGACTCGCCGGCTTCGTAGGTCCAGAGTAGCTTGAGGTTGCTCGGAACGGCGGCGGGGGCGACACCTGTCAGTTGCGGATTTCCGCGGAACTGGGGCCATTCGTCCGCCGCGCTTAAAAGTCCGGCCAGGAGGAATACGATTAGCGGTCCCACGGCCTGTCTCGCAATGTGCTTCACTTCGCCCAGGACGACGCGCCCCCAGAGTTGGATTTCCACGGCACATCTTGAATGAATCGAGAATATAATTTGCAGGTATTCGAGTCAAGCAACCGAGAGAACAGTTGTCTTGCCGCTAGTCCCTCCGCTACACTGCTCTTCTTCGACTCGAGCAATCAGGATCGCACGGCATGAAGACGACGGCGGCTGGTTTGAAGTTTGCGGCCAGGTTACAGGAAGCGAAGGCGCGGCTGGACGCGCACGTGCGGGAGGTCATCGAGTGGCATTTCAGTCCCGAGACCGGATGCCCGTTCTGGTTGGAGTTTGCCTCCAAGCTGGCTTGGAGCCCCAGAAATGAAATCCGCTGCTTCGAGGATTTGAAAAAATTCCCGCCCTTCGAGGATGAGTGGCTTCGGGGAGGCCCGGTTCGCCGCTGGGTGCCGAAAGGCCTGGCCGGCCAGCCGATCTACATTTTCGAGACCGGCGGCACCACCGGGGTGCCGAAGAGCCGCGTTGCCATGCAGGACTTCCGCATCGATTACGAGATGTTCAGCGAAACCCTGCCGGATGAATACTTCCCGCGCGGCGCTAACTGGCTGATGCTGGGGCCCTCCGGACCGCGCCGGCTCCGGCTGGGGGTCGAGCATTTGTGCCAGTATCGCGGTGGCATCTGCTTTTGCATAGACCTGGACCCGCGCTGGGTGATCAAGCTCATCAAGCGGGGGCGGACGCAGGAACTCGAAATTTACAAGGCCCACGTCATCGAGCAAGCCATCACCGTGCTGAACGCCGGGCACGACATCCGGTGCCTGTTCACGACCCCGAAGCTGCTGGAAGCGCTGGCCGAAGAGCTCGAAAAACAGGGCACGAGCGTGAAAGGGATGGGCATCACCGGGATCTTCGCCGGGGGAACCGAGTTCACGCCGCAATACACACGGTTTGCGATGGAGGAGCTGCTCGGCGAGGGCGTCTACATGACGCCGACTTACGGCAACACACTGATGGGCCTGGCAGGCTCGAAACCGGTGTCCGCGGAAGACGGGTACAAAATCACTTACTACGCTCCGCAACCCAGGGCTGTCATCGAAGTGGTTTCCTTCGACGACTGCAACCGGGTTGTGGGCTATGGGGAAACCGGCCGTGTGCGCCTGACGACGCTCACGCGGGAGACCTTCATCCCCGGGTTTTTGGAGCGCGACGAAGGCGAGCGCGAGCCCCCTTACGAGAAGTATCCTTGGGACGGCATCAGCGGCGTGCGGCCGTTCCGGCAATTCGCGGCGACCACGACCGTGGGAGTGTATTAAATGCGAAGCTCTACGTCCTTGCGTGAAAGGTTTTTCCCATGCTGAATCTACCGATCTTGCGATGGGGCTGTCCGTACACGAGCCTCGAACAGGATACCGTCGTGCATTTCATTACCGGCGAAACGCTGGCCCGGGTGAGCCGAGCCAATACCGGCCTGATTGGCCGCGACATGCGGGAAGCCGGGCGAGCTCGCCAGGTCCTCACCGAGATCCCGATCCCGGAATTGATCGCCATGATGAAAGCGGCGGCGGATCGCTACCTTAATGACACGCTGCCCATGGGCGACGGTGAGCAGTCGCCGGAGGACTTCGCCCGCCAGCAGTCGGCCTCCACCGGCCTGCCGGAACACATGTGCAGAGCCAACATGAAGAAGAACCACTTCGTGTTGTCGAGCATGGACAAGATCCTGGAGGCGCTGACGCGCGGGCTCGATCTGAAGATCCTGTCGCGAGGCTTCGGAGTGGAGCATCGCGGCCTTATGGTCAGCTACCAGACGCAGGCGCCGGTCCTGGGGCTGGTGCTGCCCTCGAACTCGCCCGGCGTGCATACACTGTGGCTGACTGTGATCCCGATGCAGGTGGGGCTGGTGCTGAAGCCCGGCCCGCAGGAGCCCTGGACGCCATACCGCATGGCGGCGGCCTTCTTCGAGGCGGGAGTGCCAAGAGAGGCGATCTCGATCTATCCCGGACTCGGCGACGTCGGCGCCGAAGTGGTCCGGCACACAAACCGCAGCATGATTTTCGGGGGAACCGCCACCGTCGAGCACTACAAAGGCGACCGGCGCGTGCAGGTTCACGGGCCCGGGTTCAGCAAGATTCTGCTCGGCGATGACGTGGTGGACCAATGGGAGAAGTACCTCGACATGATGGTCGACAGCGTGTTCGCCAACAGCGGGCGCGGCTGCATCAACTGTTCCGGCATTTGGGCCTCCCGCCACACCCGCGAAATCGCCACAGCGCTGGCCGAGCGTCTGGGACCGGTTGCTCCCACGCCGCCTGAAGACCCTGAGTCAAGCCTCGCGGCCTTCACCGTACCCGGCACGGCAGGAGCGATTTGGACTCAGATTGAGTCGCGGCTCGCGGAGCCCGGCGCCGAGGACATGACGGCCCGATTCGGACCGCGCCTCGTGGAAAAAGAACACTGCGGGTATGTGCGTCCGACAGTGATTCATTGCGACTCGCCGGAGCCAGAGCTGGCCAATACCGAGTACATGTTCCCGTTCGTAAGCGTCGTCCGCTGTCCCCAAGAAAAGATGCTCCAGAAGATCGGGTCCACCCTGGTCTGCAGCGCGGTCACCCACGATAAGGAGTGGCAGCGCAAGCTGATCGACGCGCCCCAGATCGACCGCCTCAACATCGGAGCGATCCCGACCATCAAGCTCGATTGGCTGCAGCCGCACGAAGGCAATATCGTCGAATTCCTGTTTCGTCCCCGCGCATTTCAGGCTGCGCTGGAGGCGGTGGCGGTGTAAGCCCACATTTCCAATTTGGACTATGTTCCCGAATCTTCGGATCGTCGCTATCATCAGTATTTATGCGGGTGTGAACGCGATGAAGACGCTCCGGAGGTCAGTGCCCAATGGGCCCGACTGGAGGCAAACGGTTGTATACTGCCGACCGCCGGGAGGCCAAAAAACTAATTCCGGCTGATGTGACTATGGCGCAGAACCACAAACCGACTTCTCAGAAGCCGCTCCGGCTGTGGCCCGGCGTGGTCATCG
>QHZM01000078.1 GCA_003224665.1 Acidobacteriota bacterium | reverse complement strand
GGCGCGCGCGAGGCAGAGCTCGTTAAGTACGCTACCTCGGCGGATTCGAGCGGCGACCGCAGCGCCGTCGTCGGCTACGCGGGCATCATCATCTCTTCTTAGGCGAGCCCCGAGCAGAGACCCCATGCTTGAGTATTCTAATGGTATTAACTATATAATGATGAAAGCGCCGCCCAAGGGGGTCAACGCTTCCGTTGGAATGAAGGGAACGGCGAGACTTACAGGAACCCTGCTTGAGACCCGCTAGCGGTGCGGCCCGCTGTGACCCCCACCACCACCGTCGCTGTGACCCCCGCCACCGCCGCTGCTGTGACCGCCGCCTCCTCCGGAAAAGCCACCACCTGAAGAGTGGCCGCCATCAACAGACCCGTGACTCGAGGAAGAACCTGAATGCGCGCTCGAGCCCCCGTCCGAGTGCGGGCTTGACGTCGGCATGGAGTGCCGCCCGGATGAGGGCGACGGTACGTTAGAGGAATGACTCGCGGGAGTTGGTAGACTCCGCCCTTCGGGCAGCCCGGCATCGGCCGGCCCAACTCCCATCGCGGGATGTGTGGGGCCAGGTCGCCCGCTGAATTCAGCTCCCCGCTCCGGCCCGGCCGCGGTGATCCGCCCGCTCGGTGAAGCCGTAGGTTTCTCCGCGCCACCGGTTGGTTCCGTGACGCTCGCGGCAACCGGTGGAGTCGCGGGGCCGTTAGCAACAGGCTTAGCCGCAGCAGCATGGCTATTCACGAAGCGGCCACTTGCAGGGTCGAAGGCAATCGCCGTTCGCCCGGACCCGGGAGTGAAGGGAGACCCTGGGAGCATGGAGGATCGAGTGGGCGGCACCTCAGGAGCCACGACAGGCCGGCCCTGCGAGACATCAACGGTTTTCACTTTGTTTGGAGAAACGAGTCCGCCATCTTGAAACGTCTTGACGCTGATCGCACTCATGCAACCCTGCGGGCTCGGGCATGAACTCTGTCCTATCCCGATCGAACCTCCAGTGCGAGGAGCCCAGCCCACCCAGCCGGGGCCCTGATACCAGACAACCTGAGCCGGCGACCAGGCACCGAAGCCGCCGGGGAACCAGGACCATCCAAATCCCGGAACGAAATTCCAGTTGCCATAATGATAGGGGACCCAACCCCATGGCTCATAAGGAATCCACGTGTACCCGAACCCCTGATACCAGCACCACTGACCAGAAGAGTAAGGGACCCAACCCATGGGCACGACCGGGGCCCACCCATAACCGAATCCAGGCAGGTAGTTCCAATTCCCGTAATTCCAGAGATCGTTCCAGCCGTACAAGAGCGAAGTGGCGTCCGCGGAATAGACACCCGGCGAGGGCTTATTCTGCAGAGTTGCTTTCGCGCTCTCACGCTGCTCTACCCACTCGTCCCACTCGTCCTTGGTGATGCCCTGGGAAATCTGAAATGCCTGCTCGGCGCCCGGGCGAATCTCGAGGATCGTATTTCGCGCAAGCGTGCCCGTCCCATAAGGGCTTGATACTTCGACGGTGCCCTTGAGCACCGACACGCGCGCCAGGTCCTCGTCAAGGTCGAGTCGAAACGTTGTCTTCCCGTAAGGCGTGAAGGTCCCGTCCGCCGTCTTGACTTCATAAACATCGTCGCCCTCGGGCATGACGTTGAACGTCGCATAGCCGCTGTGGAGCGTGAGCTGATTGATCTTGCCTCCCGTCGGCGAAAGGACAAGTTGGGTGAATTCAAGCAGGGTAAGCTCTCCCAGCCGCGCCGTGGAGGTATTTTCAAACTCGATTTCCGCGAAGCTTTTTTCTGCGGTAGAAACTTTGAAGCCTTCTTGAATGGGCGTATTGACCGGCGCCAGAGACCATTCGGCCACATCGGGCCGCTGAAGGGTAACGGTCCCTTCGACAAATTTCAGGCGAACGATGCGGACGTGCGAGTAAGTCTGTGCCGCCGCCAGCCCTGCAATGAGCAGCGCCGGCAAGCACATTCCCAGTCTGACGTTCCACTCGCGGGATGTCGATTTCATGGCGAGCCTCCCGGGGCGAACAGATCGGTGGGTACCCCCCCTATCCTATATCAATCCAGACGTCTTTGGGAGCGGAAAGGTTGTCAAGGTTGAAAAGATTCCCGGTCGCGGTTGATAAACCTTGAACCCATGAGGGTTCGCGCTCAGCCTGACGGGAGGTGCACCACTCGCCTTCGGAGCCAAAACGTCTGTCGCCCGAAATACGGCGTGTTCCTCGCCGCGAGGGAGGAGAAGGGCGAATCAAACGATTTTGAGCACGGTCTCTAGTTGTTGTTTTGAAGTCGCTGGAGGATGTTCTGCGCGCGGACCTGGGCCAAATGCAGGAAACGGGGATTCCGGGCGATTTCTTCGAGTGCGGGGACCATCAGCTCCGCGTCGGCGAGCGCCTTGTTATCGAGGTCGATCTGGATCTGCAAAAGCTCCTTGGGCAGACTCAGGTGGTCATACTTGATGGCGTACTCCAACATACTGATGTGCTGCTCGACGCTGGCGATTTTCTCGAAATAATCGACCAGCTCCTGCGCTTCCCGGCGGAGCGTGTAATTGAACTCGACCCGGTTCTTCTCGGCCTCACTTTCATAACTCAAGGACTTCTGACCCAGGTTCGCGACCTTCTTGTGGCTCTCCAGTTCAACGGACCTGAAATGGTTGAGCTCCGCGGCCAACTCGAAGAGCCGGTCCGTAGTCGAGTGAAGGAGTTTCAAGTGGCGCGGGCTGGGCGGGTCGTCCAACTTCCGGCCCTCATAGGTGCCGTGGCCGTTCGAATCCACGCTGATGGACAAGTATTCGGGGACGCTCCCGCGGAGGACTTTCGTATAGGTCAGGCGGGCCGGACTGGTTTTTTCCTGGGCAGCCGAAGAGGCCGCTGCGAAGAGGACCGCCGCACAAGCGAGGACCGGAAGTAACGAAGCCGGTGAGACGCCGGACCAAGACCGCTCGTGGAAAACTTTCATCGGCTAGGTCCAACCTGCACGCTGATTTCGTCGCCTCCGCGGCGTCCGACCCCGGCGAGGTTCGCGACGCCTCTATTTCGCCTGCGTCAGCGAATGGAGTTCGGTTTCCTCGATGTCAAAATTGGCGTAGACGTGCTGGACGTCTTCGTGCTCCTCCAGCTCTTCGGTGAGCCGGAGCATCTGTTCGGCCTGCTTACCGGTCAGCTTGATGTAAGACTGGGGGAGCATTGAGACCTCAGCAAGGGCGGTCTGAATACTCGCGACCTTCAGCCGGTCCACCACTGACGGGAACTTGTCCGGCGGAGCGAGGATCTCCCAGTTGCTCCCGTCGTCCAGCAGGTCGTCGGCGCCCGCCTCGGTGACAAGGTTCAGGAGCGTCTCCTCGTCAGCCTTTTCTTTGGGCACCACCACATAGCCCTTCTTGCTGAACATCCAGGAGACGCAACCGCTCCCGCCCAGGTTGCCACCGTGCTTCGAAAAAATGTGACGAATTTCGGAGAGCGTGCGGTTACGGTTATCGGTGGCCACTTCCAGCATCAAGGCCACGCCTCCCGGGCCGTAACCTTCGTAGACCGTCTCCTCGTAAATTGCGCCGGGCAACTCTCCCGTGCCCTTCTGAATGGCGCGTTTGATATTGTCCGCCGGCATGTTCTCCGCCTTGGCGGCGGCGACGGCGGTCCGGAGACGGGGGTTCGTCTCGGCGTCGCCCCCGCTTATGCGGGCGGCCACCGTAATTTCCTTGATCAGTTTCGTAAAGACTTTTCCGCGGCGCGCGTCGGCTGCGCCTTTCTTATGTTTGATGGTCGCCCATCTCGAATGGCCAGACATGGGAGTAACTTCCTTTCGGTCGGCAAGAGTAATCTCGCCGGGAAGCCGGCCGTGAGGATGCCTGATGCTTCTCTGCAATGCTATCACAACCTCAAACGGGAAGTCATTGCGCCCGTGGCAGTAGAGACCACCCCCACTAATTCCTGGCGGAACCGCTCGCTGGAATAAGGCGAGAGGTTTCTCTGGAGGCGCGAGACGTGGAACTGCTCGCAGGGGGTGACGCAGCGATGAAGTTCTAATTAGAGGTCGCCTTAGAGCAGGTAAGCGGGTCGACAGGCGACTGACAGGTCGTGACGCGGCCGTTGGGGAAGGCGAGGGAGAACCGCTGCATAGTGTCTCTGGTCCCCCCTACACTCAATCTCACAACCGGGGCACCGGCCAATTGCTCTTGATTCCCACGAACTCCCTAGGGTGTGAACTCCCTAGAAATAGATCTTCGCCCCGTACTGGACCAGCCGGGGGTCGCGTGCGGCAAGGATCCGCCCGAAGTTCGAGGAAGCGCCATTCCCGTTCACCACCGCGGAGGTCAAGCTGATGATTCCGTTGCCCTGGAACTGGGTGTGGTTGAAAATGTTGTAGAACTCGAAGCGCAGTTGGATGTACTTCGATTCGCCAACCAGCCTGACGTTTTTGTACAGGGCGAAGTTGAAGTTGTTGATGCCCGGCCCGTAGAAGGCGTTCCGCCCCGCATTCCCGAATGTCCCGGTTGGGTT
>QHZM01000174.1 GCA_003224665.1 Acidobacteriota bacterium | reverse complement strand
CGCCACCGTCCACGTCCCCATCCACCAGACCTCCTGCACCCTTGGACTCAACGTAAATAAGCCCGCTTCACAAGCACGCGGTGAGCCTGACGTACGTTCCTTCCCTTTTTCCTTCCGGGCACATCGAATGTCCGATTTCGCCGTCGCCTGTTATTTGCTATCCTCCTGGGGAGTTTCAAGACCGACGGCAACGTTGGTCTTTTCGCAGGCGAGTGAAGTAGAGAACATGGCCCACGAAGTTCAAGAAATCGCGGAACGCGCGGGAGAACCCGCCCATGACCCCATCCACCTGCCGGTCACCATCACGATGGCCATCCTGGCGGTATTCGTCGCGGCGGTGGGCTTGCAGAGTCATCGGGCCCACACCGAAGAAGTGGTCCTCCAGAACAAGGCCAGCGACCAGTGGCAGCATTACCAGGCCAAAAACACCCGTCGCCACACCTACGAGCTCTTCCTCGACCTCCTGCCCGTGCTCGACCTGAAGGACGGCGAGCAGACAACGAAGGTGAGGGAAAAATATCTTCACGAAGTCGAGCGCAACAAGGAAGACCAGAATGAGATCGAAGCCGTGGCGCGCGGTTACGAAAAGGAATTGGCGGTGGAAAGAAGGAAGGCTAACCGGTTTGACCTCGGAGAGGTCTGCCTGGAAGCGGCGTTGGTCATTGTCTCCATGACGCTGCTGACCAAACGAAAAACCTTCTGGGGTATCGGTATGGCCGTTGCGGTTTCGGGACTGGGAATAGCATTGACCGGGCTTTGGGTGGGATAAATTCGAGTCCGGCCGGGGTGTCCGCTTCGCCTGCGGGTGCCCTTTTCAACCTGCCTTCGGGAGCCGCTTGACTTCGATTCCGGTCAAATCCTCGCCTTCCAGTTTGAAGATCACGCCTTCGCAAAAGCTGATCTCGCCGCCAATTTCATCCAAGTAGTAGTCCGGGCAGCCGTGCAGCGCGGCGGCTTCGAGGATTCCGCCGTGCGACACCACCAGGGCGCGGCCTCCTTCCGGAAGTTTGCGAGCAACCCGCTTGACCGCGCTCAAAAAAGTCTCGCCCTGCATTCGCAAGTAATTGAGCGCTTCGGGAATCTCCCAGCAAGCGGCGAGCGGGCTGGTCCCCCGCTCTTTAGCAAGTTTCGAGACTTCATCATCAAAAGGCTCCCAGGGGTTGACGGCCGTAAAGGCCTCGTCAGTCTCATATCGGTCGAAGCCCAAGGCTTCCAGGGTCTCGCGCGCGCGCTCTTTGGGACTCGAAATACAAAGATCGTAATGGGGCGCCAGCAAACTCCGCGCCCGGCGAGCCAGTTCCCGGCCCTCCGGGCTCAGGCCTTTGCCCTCTCCTCGCTTGCTGTGCCGGTAGACTTCGACGCATTTCATGAGCGCGCTCGCCGCAGGCTATGCCGGCGGAGTTCCCTGCCGAAGGTCGATAACGGAACGGATAGCGTTGAGATAATGCTCGCCGCCTGTCAAGAAGACGTCGTCGTGTCCCGCGCCCTCGACCAGCAGAAAAGACTTGGCCCCCGGGGCGGCCCGGTAAAGACGCTCCGCCATTGAAGATGGGAAGACCTCATCTCGGCTGCCGTGAATGACCAGGACCGGGGCTTGGACTCGGGCAATCTTGGCGAGGGAATCGAACCGGCTCTTTGGAAGGTATTCGAAGAAGGGAATCCGGAACATCCGCCGGGCGAGCTCGCGCGCCGAAGTGAAGGCGCTTTCGACGATTAATCCGCCGCACTCGTGCCGGGAAGCCAGTTCAATGGCGACAGCGCTGCCCAGCGATTGCCCGTAAACGAAGATATTCTTTGGCAAGCAGCCCCGTCGTTCCACCACATACCGGTAGGCGGCTTCGGCATCGCGGTAAATCCCGGCCTCGTTCGGAGCGCCCTCGCTCCTGCCATAACCTCGATAGTCCACCGCCAGCAGGCTGGTTCCGAGGCGCGCAAGATACCTGAGCCGCGGAAGACTGTAGCCCAGGTTCTCCGCGTTGCCGTGGAAGACGAGCAGCACTTTAGAGCTCGACGCGTTGGGCAGATACCATGCATTCAACCTCACCCCGTCCTCAGCGGTGAGCCAGACTTCTTCAACCTTCAGCCCATAACTTTCGGGGGAGGGAAACCCCTCAGGAAAACGAGGTGGGAAATAGATGAACCGGTTCTCGAAGAGCCGGACCAGTAGCGCAGCCGCCATCAGGCCCGCGCCTATTCCAAGGACCACGCTCATGCCCAGACTTTTGAACCGCAAGCAGCGCCCGCCCTTTTCTCCGCGCGGCCCTTTTCAGCCCGCTTCACCCCACCGCAGGAGCGGGAGCGCCTCCGAATGCGGGCCCCTGCCTCACGCACCCAGTGTATTTGAAAACATCAAGGAGGGGAAACCAACTAATGAGGTATGCATATTACAGCGACAAGCGCGGTTGGCCTGCCCGGGCCCCTCGCGCCCTCACCCGATCCATCGCTCGATTATGCAGACCTCAATAATTGTCCCACAGTGAAGCAAAGGACTCGGTCCGGCGGCTGGAGACTTTCCGCCACCCGCCGGATCTGCTCGCGTCCGTTTACTCTTCGCCACCCGGCGTGACCGCGACAAACCAGGCATTGCCACCGCGGTTGATCCGCAGCAGCGTCTCGCCTCTCGCCTCCGCCGCCAAGCTGTTGAAGTCGGAAACGGAATTAACAGGGCGACGGTTGATGCTCTGGACGACGTCTCCGGGCTGCAAGCCTGCCTCGGCGGCCGGGCTGTCAGGGTCCATCTCGGTGATGACGACGCCTTGGATGTGGGACGGCAGGCCAAGCTGCTCGCGCACCTCCGGGGTCAACTCCTGCACCGAGACCCCACGCAACGTCCCTTCTGAGTGAGGCCTGGCCCCGCCCCTCTCGCCGGCGTTGCTTGGACGCTCGGTCAGAGTCACTTTTAGGTCCATGGGCTTGCCGTCGCGGAGAAGGCCGAGTGTGACCGTCATCCCCGGGCTCTTGTTCACAACCGTGGACTGGAGGTGCGCGCGGCTATTGACGGTCTGGCCCTCGAAAGTCCTGATGACGTCGCCCTGCTTGAGCCCTGCCTTGTCGGCGGGCGACCCCGGCTCAACATTGTTGACCAGGGCGCCGGAAACATCGGGAACGTGGAATTGACGGGCGAGCGCGGGAGTCAAGTCTTCGAGCGTCGTGACCCCCAGATACCCGCGCTCGACCTTGCCGGTCTTGATCAGGCTCGCCATCACGTGCTGGACGATGTTGGAAGGAATTGCGAAGCCGACGCCGGTCCAGCCGCCCTCGCCCATCGGGCCGCCGCTGGAGCTCAGGATGGCCACGTTGATGCCCACCACCTGGCCCCGGACGTTGACCAGCGCGCCGCCCGAATTGCCGTGGTTGATCGCCGCGTCGGTCTGGATGAAATCTTCGAACGCTTCAATTCCCAGGCCCGACCGGCCCACCGCGCTGACGCTCCCCCGCGTCACCGTGAAATTCAGCCCGAAGGGATTTCCAAACGCCATCACCGTATCGCCCACGCGCAGGGTTGAGGAGTTACCCAGGGGGGCCGTGGGGAGGTCTTTCGCCTGAATTTTCAGGACCGCCACGTCCGTCTGGGGATCGGCCCCCACAACTTTGCCCTTGAAGGTCCTCTTGTCGGTCAGCATGATCTGGATATCGCTGGCGCGGGCGATCACGTGGTTGTTCGTCACAATGTAGCCGTCCGGCGACACAATCACCCCGCTCCCCAGCGCGTGCTCACGCTGCTCGCGCGGGATCTGGCCGAACATATCGCCGAAGAATTGCCGGAAAAAGGGATCATTGAAAAATGGCGACTGCTGGACTTTTACGACTTTAGTCGATTGGATATTCACAATCGCCGGCGTAACCGCCTGAGCGATCCGCTCATAAGCCTTGTTCTGGCTCTCGAGCGCTTCGATATCCGGGCCGTCGAGCCCTGCCGTCTCCGCAGAGGCAAACCGCGGCGAATGCTGGCCACCCCAATAGACCATGGCGGCGAGGACCAGGCATAGGACGCCTATGAGCGTCAAGCTCAGGCCCAGGAAGTTCTCTCGTAGGAATTGTTTCGATAGCTTTTGCATGGGATTTTCCTCTCTCATTCTGTCGGGCTTTCCAGCTCTCTTTTAACGCACTACCGGCGCACAGCCCTTTGAGATACCCACCGATAACGCTCGCGAGACCGCTTCCCCTCATTACACTATCTTAAGGCGTTCTCTCGCCGCGCATGATGAGACGAGTGACCCGCATTTTGGTAACACCTCGCGCGGGAGTGAAGTTGATCCCCCACTGCCGGTCCGGGAAGAGTACGCGGCCGGGTGTTAGCGATATCGGTCCCGCGATCTCTGATTGATTAGATGCGGGGCGACTACTCGGGGTTTGGCTATCCGGTTGATACCAATCAAATTATCGACGGCTGAAGGGAAGTTGTCCGGGGGTGGGGCTCGAGAGCTCAGGCGGTATCGGTGGGATCTAGGCGGTCATATTGAATAGCCCCACCAGCGCGTCCACGACGTTGGGGTCGTAGCGCCCCTTGTCCACGCCTTTTCGGATTTCGCTCAAGGCCACGCGCGAGTCCCCAGCTTCACGGTAGGGACGCCACGAGGTCAACGCGCTGTAGGCTCCGGTGACGGCGGTAATCCGCGAGCCGAGCGGAATCTCTTCGCCCGCCAGCCCGTCCGGGTAACCGCCGCCGTTCCACATCTCGTGCTGGTGCTTCACGATCTCGAGCAGCCGGGGGTCAACGTACCCAAGCCGCTTCATGGAGGCCACACTTTCGTCCACGTATTTTTCGAGCAACTTGATTTCTTGTTCAGTCAGGCTGCCCGTACGGTTCAAGATGTGGTGAGGGACGGCTTCTTTCCCGATGTCCTCAAGATAGGCGGCGCGCAAAATGGTCGTCTTGAAGTCTTCGTTCAGCCGCATCCGGTCCGCAAGGGCGTAGGAGAGCAACGCCACCACACGGGCGTGGCCCAGTGACCCGTCCAGCGCCTCGACAGACAGGACGACATCTTCAGGGACTTCGATGAGCAAAGCGGCCTTCACATATCTCTCGGCGATGGCGGGCGGGATGACGGTCGTCTCGGCCCATCGGTCCTTGATCCCCGTCACCTCATAGACGCTGACCTTTTGGAGCTTTCCCTTGAGCTGAATCTTTTCGAATTCATCTTTTTTGATATTGGCATCTGCGTAAGCCAGCTTGATTTTGGTCGAATTCGGGTCAAGGGCCAGGGCGCGCTCGAAGTGGCGGATGGCAGTGGACGCATCGCGCAACTGGAAGTGGATTTTCCCCATCTCATACAAAAGGTCGGGGCTTTCGCCTTCGTGGGCCAGTTTCTCCTCGTACGCGGTCAAGTGTTCCAGGATTTCCCGGTCGGCCTCACGGGCGTAACCCATATTTCTCACTTTGTTGGCGGCCACGAAGGGCTCGACGGCCCGGTAAGTGGGCTCATCAACGTAGACCTTGTCAGGCTGGCAAATTTCTTCCAGCCGTTTCGCGACGTTCACGCGGTCGCCGATGGCGCTATAGGCCTGGCGGCGGACGCCCATCATGCCGACGATGGTACTGCCCGAGGCGATCCCCACGCGCAGGCGCCACGGGATGTGCAGCGTGTTCACTTTTTCCTGCATCTTCCAGCCGGCAAGCACCGCGAGCAGCGCGTGCCGGTCGTAGTCCACCGGAGCTCCGAATTCCACCATCACCCCGTCGCCCATATATTTGTCGATGTGGCCGCGGAACATATCGATGATCGGCTCCATCTGGCCCAGGAAGGAATTCAATTCCTCCAGGACCACATCGGGCCGGTTCTGGTCGGAATAGCTGGTGAAGTTCGTCAAGTCCGTGAACATGATGCTCACGTCGCGCTTCTCGAACCGCAGCTTTCCTTCGGTCGCCAGCTTCGCCACGACCGGATCCATCGTGGAATAGAGCGTCTTCTCGACCTTTTCCTTCATCTCCTCCGTGACTCGGCTGCGCCTCAGTTCCTCATAGAGCTGGCGAGTCTCTTCGAAACCCTTCGCAAGCCGCTCCTGGAGCGAGCCGATGCCCGCGCTGGTCAAAATCAAAAAGCCGCCCCAGACGGCGACGAGCATCATCGTGTTCAGCTTGGTGCCCTCAACTGAAAACCAATCGGGGTGCCGGAGGGCGAAGAAGACCACGAGCAAGATGCAAAGAGTCCCTCCCAGCACAGCTTTTCGCCGTCCCAAAAAGTACGCCGCTGCCAGCACCGGAAGATAAAAGAGGTTGAGGAAGGCAATCTTGTAAGGGACCAGGTAGAAGACCGCCGCCACCATGCTGGCGATCAGACAAACAAAGAGGAGCTCCAAATGTTTGGCCAGGAAATTGCGAACCCGGATGGGCCAGGTACCCACCAAGTCCGCGGGCACTTCAGTCTCAAATACGCTGGGTAACGGTGATTCAGGGGTGCTCATGGTTGGGAATTGCTCACCGGCTAAAATAGCCCCCCTCAGTGCGCCTTGTTACTATACCCCTACAGGCGTGTGTAAGCAATATGCCTTCGCCGGCGGGTCGCACTGAACTCGTCAGTGAGCAGCGTGGCCTCCCTTGCAAAAGCAGCTCCTGAACTTTCGCGTGCCCTTTCCGGGCGTCCGCTTGGAAAAGGCCTTCGCAGCGGTCATCGGCCCGGACGACCCGCGTGAAATAAAGGAAAGCTTGGACGGTGAAACGGAATCCGCCGTGGGAATCAGATGCAGGGCAGTAATTTTAACTTGGGGAAAAAACCGTCCGAGCGTTGGAGCAGAATGAACCCGGCGCGCCGGGCTCTGTCCTGAAAGCCCGGGGACGGCTTGGGCCGGCAATCCCTTCCTTCATGAAGAATCAGGGGCGGAACCGCGAGCCTCGTTTACTGCTTGATGCGACTGTAGGAACTCACCACCATCTGGCCCATCGTTCCTTCCAGGCGGTTGAGCTGAATGTCGTAATGTAGCGGGTAGCCGCCCTGGGTATTCACTACATTGGCTTGAATGGCACCCACGATGTATCCCTTGGAGCCGCCGCCCCCCAGGTTCACAGTGGCCAGAGGCGCAGTGACGATGGCTGACATTGCGCCGTTTCCGCCAAGTGATACGGTGTTCGTCCCGGCGTATTTAATTTGAAGAGCTTCGGGCTCTGTGGACAGAGGATTAGCAATCCCTTGTCCGGTTATACTCAGATTCGTTCGGACATTCAGCACGACGTAGCCTTCAATCGTTATGGACCCTTGCCCGGACTCGTTGAGAGTATCAATGTCATAGTACGCCGGGCTGAAGATATTGGGGCCGCCGTAAAGGGTCACAACGTTGGATGAACCGCCGGTCAAGGAAACGCTGTTGATCAGATAGGGGTTACTGGCGCTTCCGTTACAAACTGCAAGAAGCATGCACGGGTTGATGTAAGGGTTTCCGACGCCCGGCGTGATGGGAGCCGAAGGCGTTCCTCCGAGCGCGTTCTGAGGCAAAGTGATGGTAGCGTTATATGAGGCAGCGGCAGGTGGACCCGTAGGAAAACTCACCGGCAGGCCCGTCGGGAAAGTAGGCACACCGGGGACGGCCACGGGAGGCGCGCTAACGACTGCCCCCTGGACGGCGCCCAAATTCCCGCTAAAACCGCACGGCGGGTTGCTGGCGGCCGTGCAGCAAGAAGAGGGAGGAGTGTAATTCACATTGCCAATTGTCGCGTTTCCCGACACGGTCACGTTGTTCGAAAGATTCACGTAGCCGTTCCCGCCCACACCGGCGCCCGAGTCGATCACATTGGCCGAGTTGCTGTCGCAGGCGCCCGAGGCGACGGACGGATTGCCGCCACCGTAAGCTCCTAAAGCCGAGTTGAAGGCGTCGGTGCAATCTCCCGAGCTGCCGGACATGGACACGCCGCAGTAACCGTACATCGCATTTCCCCAGGTCGCGCGATAGATGGGCTGGACAATGGCCTGCTCTTCTGCGGTGGCCACCACGCCGCTCGTGCACGAAGTCGAGCTTCCCCAAGTCCCCGAGGAGGTAATAAGCCAGGTTTCCATCGGCGCCGGGTTCGTCGCGCAAGTCGGGCAGTTGACGGTCTGGTAGCTCAAAAGATAGGCGTTGACGCAGAATGCGCCGTTGTTGGCGGGGTCGCCCGTTGTGACGGGCACATTCTTCAAGCTGCTTTGAAAATTCGCGGTAACAAGGGTCGAAAGGCTGTTGTTGATATCGGCCGGGTAGTTCGAACTTCCGCCTCCGTAGGAAATCAACCTCACCGGGGAATTCTGGCTGGGGCACTTGGAGCCCGATGAGCTGACGCAGTTGACCGGAGTAGTCTGTGACTTATAGAGGTTCCAGAGGCTGCCGTCGGATACCACGTTATAATAAGTCGAAGCCTGCGTGTTCGACACCGCCATGTAGCCGCTGCTTCGGAACCAGTTCATGGCTGCCTGAATGCCCGCTTTCGCGACATAGTCCGCTTCCGTGTCAAGCCGGTAGTTGTGGCTCGCGAAGGTTTCAGAGTTCGCGGTAAAAACGATCGTCGCAGCCAGCGTTGTCAGGACGAGCATGAGCAGCATCACCAGGACCAAGGCGATGCCGGCGTTCTCGGCGTGCCGTGTACACGGGATGGGTCGAACCGGTTGTACTTTCATGTCGAGTCCCTCGCTCAGAAATAATAGTTGCTTAAGGTATTGGGGAAAGTCATGGGCAACCCAACCGGGGTCTCAGTCAGGTACTTGCCACCCCCGGCCGCGCTGATCGTAACGGCAGACCATAAATTCAACGGGCGGATCTGCGTGGCCATCGTGTACCACTGGATGGTGGTGCCGCTTTCCAGAGCCTTCGGGTTAACCGCCACGCAAAGGTTCATCACCACGGTCCCCACGATGCTGACCACGCTCGGCACGATGGCCACGGAGACGGGGTTGGGATAAGCAAAAATCGGTTGGCTGGTGGGGCCGACCGGGTTTACGCCCGTTATATCCTGATAAATGACGTTTTCGACGAGGGGTGAAGCTTTGTTATTCGCCGGGGTCCCGGTAAAAGTCAAGGGTGTGATGGAGCGGTAGAGGTTGTAAAGATAAAACGTCTTGGGCGTCCCGCCGACGGAAATCGTGAGTGAGGTCAAGGGAGCCGTGCTGGGATTGTAGAGGCTATAGACGACGTAGTAGATCGTCCCGTCATTGTTGATGTCCCCAAAAAACGCCAGCATGTGGTCGTTGGAGACCGTCACATTCGTGCCGCCCCAGGAAACGGTCGAGTTCCGAAGGATGCCGGTCGGGTAGGGGAATTTGTAGCTCGTCACCGGGAAAGGATTCGTGTGGTCCATCAAAAGGACAGCCCCGATCTGGTTTGCGGAGGCACAGGCGGTCGAGCCCGATACCGCTCCGTTCGAGGTGGCGACGGCTTGGACCACTTCGTAGTTCGCGCCGGCGTCGATGTTCAGCCAGTCGCCCGGGTTTATCCCGGTGATGCTGTCGAGCGTCAGGCACTGCTTGGCGGGCGCCGCGGTGACGGCGGAGTTACAGGTCTTCGTGTTTGTGTATTGAGGATTAAAACCCGCTTGCCCGACTTCCTGGGTCATCAGCTCCATGGCTGCGCGGGCCGTCTGGTTCGACTCTGAGACCACCAGGCTGCCCTGGAGTCTCTTCTGGGCTTGAAACATGAACGAGAAGACGGCGCCCATCAGAAGGGTAATGATCGCCACGCTCGTCAAGAGCTCGAGCAGCGAAAACCCTGGCCCGAGCCCTCCGCGCTGCACCGGTTGGCTGCCGAATTTAGACGCCATGGGGGAATCTCCGCTTAATTAGGATTCGAAATCAGACTGGTGACGATCACAATCGGCTTTCCGCCAATGGCGTTCACCGCCGCCAAAGAATAGACCGCCACCGTAACCTGCTTGGCCGCCGGTCCGCCGGTAAAGGATGGCGGCGAAGTTGAAGAGGTCAGGTCCGTAATCCGCCACTGGCGGACATAGGCAAAGCCGAGGCCGGCATTCGTGCACGGGTCCACCTGCGATCCCGTGGTGTCCATGAAGTCCATATAGCCCACGTTGGCACCCGAGCTCGGGCAGCCGATTTGGACCGGGCTGGCCGATCCCCCAGCCAGCAGACCGGTGACCCAGCCGCTGGCCGTGATACCCGTCGTATTGCACACGCTCGGCTGCAACGAGGCCGCCTGGGTGCAGGCGGCGAAGTCGCCCTGGCTGCCGTTGGTTGGGACGGCAGCGAGCGAGAGGATTTTCTCGATCTTATCCTGGGCGTAAATCACGGCGCGGGTCATTTCTGTGCCCTGGTTCTTGCTCGTGACCGTGGCCCTGAAGACCAGGTTTCCCAGGCCGAACATCCCGATCAGCGCGATCATGACCGCGACCATGGTCTCGATCAGCGTTACACCGCGGTCGCGACTTGCTTTCTTCATGGCTTTCTCCCTTCGCCGGCGCGGGCCATCCCTCGCGCCATCTGCCTGCCGCGCCTCACCTGAGGTACCACTTCGTTGCAACTGTGCTCCAGTTCCATGCCTGGACCACGCCACCCGCAGCGATCGTGACGGCGTCCTTGAGCCCGTTCGGGTTTTGCATGTAGATGGCAATGCCGCCGTTCGGTAACGGAGTGCCGGGACTCCCCGAAGCGGCACACTGCACGGGCATGCCGCGAGTGTTGAAACAAAACTGAAAAGGTCCGGTGCAACTCCCCGGATCGGCCGTGATGGGCCCGGGGTACGCACTGACACCCGCTGGACGGCAAATTGTAAAGGTCGAGTCCGTAGACGCGTATTGAGTCCCCAGCTCGAAAACTTGAGGGCTGAGGGACGCGTAAGCGCCTGATGACGACGGGTTCATCGGGTCGTAGGTGGCGCTTGCCAGCTTTTCAATTGTGAATGTCGCAGGCGTGACCGAAGGATCGAGGTCGAGCGCGTAGGGGGCGTATTGACGTGCGGCGTCCATCCGGGCGAGATTCAAGAAATTGGCAATAGCCGAGGCGTCCGAGTGCAAGTGATAATCGCGAAGCGAATTGAGCGCCGACGGCAAGGCCATGGCGGCGATGACCCCTGTGATCAGGAGCGTCAACAGCAGCTCGAGCATCGTGAATCCCGAGGTGCCTTTAGTTGCCGGATGGAGGCTCATCCTGTCTCCCGTGGGTAGATCCGAGGTCCCGCTGCGCAAGGGCAGCCGCTGGACTTTAGTCATTTGGCCCGCGGTGGCCGGCCATTCGATTGGCGTGCGAAATCTCCCCTCTTGTCCAATAACTTTAGACCAGTTCCCCGGGACCTTCAAGCTTTCGAGCAAACGACTGAATGAAAAAGCCGCGCAACCAAATAAGTAGAGCAATTCCCTTGCCAGGGCCAACAACCACCCTGCGCGGCCAACACGTTGAGCCGTCTTGAATTAGCTTTGCCCGAGGGCTCCTCTCTCCAGCCCGATGCGTCTCTTGTTACAATTTCAATCATACCGAGTGACATATCTTGTCATTTGCTCCCGGCTGTATCTCAGCAGAATGGACGGAGAAAGCCGTCGTTTTTTCTGCGGGCAGGTGGTTTCAACCAGCGAATCGAGCCGCTCAGTACACCAAATTTGCGCTCGCCTACCTATGAAGCCTCCGCTTCGAGGGCCCTCGAGGCTCTGAAGCTCCTTTTTACATTCTGGGGGAGGCGCGGCAACAATACAATTGGACGAAAGGCCGAATGGAGGCCAGTGTCGGTAACTGTCCGACAGGACAGCCTCAGGTGCAGGAAAATCCTGGGCACAGAACGTCAATCGCAACCATGGACGGCTCTCGCCAGCCCAAGCCGAAGGCGGGCGCGGCGATGCGGAACGCGACCGGCCTCAGGTCAAGTCAAGCTTCAGCAGGACGACCCCCGCGGGTTTCTCGGCCAAGACCGCCTGAGCGCGCAACAAGCCTCCCACGCCGGCCATCAACGACTTACCGGACAAACCCATTCGAGCTGCGTCGCCGATCGCCAGGCCGACTCTGCCGCCGGGCGCGAAAAATCCGCGGCATCCCTGCCTCAATTCGGCGGCTCTTTGATCTCCTGATTTCGGGATTGCAAACAGCGGAGTTGGGATGATGCGCCAGGAAAAGGCCCGCCCGGCTTCGAAAGGTTTCAAGGCCCCGTTCACCCGGTGACTTCGGCAGGTTTATCTTGAGGCTTCGCCGGGACTCCGGAAACTTTAACCAGGTGCCCGACCCACGTCGTCATCTCCTGTTCGTTATGGAGCAAATCTTTCAGCGTCGTCTTACTGAGCACTTGATCGACCACGACCTGGACCGTTTGCCAAAGCGAGCGGATCGAGCAATCTACCGAGTTCGTGCACGTTTTCTCAACTCCCGCGTGCTCCTGGCAGAAATCGGACTCGAAGAGACGGCCCCCCAGCACCGCAAGGGCTGCCCCGACCACCGTCTCAGTGGCAGGCCGCGCCAGCGTGTAGCCCCCCGCCTGGCCTCGCGCGCTTTTCACCAGGCCCCCGCGTCGCAGAATCCTGAGCAGCTTCGCGACGTAGTGACTCGAAATTCCCTCCGCCTGGCTGATCTCAGGGATGGTCAGGCCGCCCGACTCGCTTTGCCGCGCGATCCGGAGCAGGCAGCGAAGTCCGTATTCTTCCTGGGAACTCAGTTTCATAGTTAACCTCCCGATGGACGGTCGGCCGTCAAAGCCGGCCACCGCCGGGTGAGAGGAGACCGCTTTTTTCGGTTGAAGCGCATGCGCTCAGCAGCCGCCCGCCGTCAAAACATTCCGAGCTGGAGTCTGGCTGCGTCAGTCATCTTGCTCGGGTCCCAAGGAGGGTCCCAGACCACGTCGACTTTCACCGACGCGACGCCGGGAACAGCCTTCACCTTCTCCTGGATTTCCGCCGGCAGCGAACCCGCCGCGGGGCAGTTCGGCGCGGTGAGCGTCATCTTGATATTGACCTCACCCGTAGTTTCAACCTTGGTCTCGTAAACCAGCCCGAGCTCGTAAATATTCACCGGGATTTCCGGGTCGTAACAGGACCGCAAGACTTCGATCACTTTGTCTTGAAGAGCGATGGCTTCGAGTCCGTCCACGGCCATAACCTCGAAAAGTTTATTCGTTCACTCCGTTGTCGCCGTCTCGCCGCCGCTCAGCGCGCTGCGAAACGTATGCCACGCGAGCGTCGCGCATTTCACCCGCGTCGGAAATTCCGACACGCCGGAAAATACGGCGAGCTTTCCCAGCGGGAGAAGTTTTCCGTTCCCCTCTCCCTTCCCCGTCACCAGGTCGTGAAACCGTTCGAAAAGGGCATCGGCCTCCGAGCGCGTCTTGCCCTTCAAACTTTCCGTCAGGATGGACGCCGAAGCCGTGGAAATGGCGCAACCGGACCCCTGGAAGCTGATATCGGAAATCCTGTCTCCGTCCATCCTCAAGTAAATCGTCACCTTGTCACCGCAAAGCGGATTGTAACCCTCCGCGTGCCGGCTCGGCTCAGCCAGAGCGCGGAAGTTTCGCGGCCGTTTCGTGTGGTCGAGGATGACTTCCTGATAGAGCGCGAGTAGGTCCGACATCCTGTCAACAGCCCTTCCTCAACTGGATTCACGCCGCGACTTCAGGCCAGAAAAGACTTTCCGCACGAGCAGGTCTTCTGGGCGTTCGGATTCTCAAATACAAACCGGCTCTCCATCAGCGACTCGTGGTAGTCGAGCGTCAAGCCCTCGAGGTACGCGTAGCTCTTGGGATCGACGAACACCTTGACGCCGTCGTACTCGAACACGTGGTCGGTTGGGCGCGGCTCGGACTCAAATTTGAACTTGTAGCTCAGCCCGGAGCAGCCGCCCCCCGCCAGGCCCAACCTCAGCCCGCCCTGGACGTTGTTGGCCTCGAGCATCTCTCGAATTTTTGCGACCGCCTTGGGAGTGACGCTGATCATATTGTTTTTTCCGCCGATCAACACGGCCTACGAAAGGTCGTGGAAAATCTCCTTCACCTTCTTGATGCCCGACACAAGGGCGTCCACGTCCTGCCGGGTGTTGTAGAAGGCGAACGAAGCCCGCACCGTCGCCGGCACTCCAAACCGCTCCATGAGCGGCTGGGCGCAATGATGGCCGGTGCGGACGGCGATGCCCTCCTGGTCGAGGATGGTGCCCACGTCGTGGGGATGCACCCCCTCCACTACGAACGATACGACGCTGGCCTTCTCCTTGGCGGTGCCGATCAGCCGCACTCCCGGAAGCCCGGAGAGTTTTTCCGTGGCATAGGCGAGGAGTTCGTGCTCGTACGTCCCCACGTTCTCGAGGCCGACGCGGCCGAGGTAATCGATCGCCGCGCCCAGTGCGACGGTCCCGGCGATGTTGGGCGTCCCCGCTTCGAATTTGTAGGGGATGACGTTGTAAATCGTCTTTTCAAAGCTGACCGAACTGATCATGTCGCCCCCGCCCTGATAAGGCGACATGGACTCGAGCAGCGCCGCCTTGCCGTAAAGCACCCCCACGCCGGTCGGGCCGTAAACCTTGTGGCCGGAAAAGGCGTAGTAGTCGCAGTCGAGCTCCCGAGACAAACCCGGTCCGCGGGCCCAGCAGCTTTTCGAATTCTTCGAAAACAATTTCGCCGTCGTCGTTGATGGGCGCCACGCGCAGCAACACTCCGATTTCGTCGCGCAGGATCTGCCAGGGGACGATGTTCGAGTGGTGCTCCATGGCGGAGATCACGATCTCGTCGCCTGCCCGGAGCTTTTTCCGGCAGTAACCAGTCGCAACCAGGTTAATGGCCTCCGTGGTTCCCCGGACGAAAACGATCTCCCGCGCCTCGCGGGCGTTGATCAGCCGCTGCGCTTTTACGCGCACGTCCTCGTACGCCTTCGTCGCCCGCTCGCTCAACTGGTGCACGCCCCGATGGATGTTCGCACACTGCGTCAGATAGAAGTCCCCCTCGGCATCGATCACCGCGGCCGGCTTCTGGCTGGTCGCCGCGTTGTCAAGATAGACGAGGGGCTTGCCGTTGATCTTCAGCTTCAAGATCGGGAAGTCTCCCCTGACCTTTTCGACATCCAACGGAGCGGCTGGCCCTTCCCGCCCGGCTGGACTGAGAATTCCAGGAGTGGTGGCTGGCATCACGTCTCCCTTGCCTTCTGCCCCCTTGCGAGCCGCTCGCCGAGCGCCGTCGCGAGCCGCGCGCGCAGCGGCTCGTATTTCACCCGGCCGGTAATTTCGTTGGCGAAGGCCCCCGTCAGCAGGCTGCGTGCCTCTTCGAGCCCGATCCCCCGCGAGCGGAGGTAGAACACCGCGTCCTGGTCGATCTGCCCGATCGTCGCCCCGTGCGTACACTTCACGTCGTCGGCGTAGATCTCGAGCTGGGGCTTGGTGTTGATCACGGCGCCATCAGAGAGCAGAAGGTTCTTGTTGCTCTGCTTCGAGTCGGTCTTCTGGGCGTCCTTGCGCACGATGATTTTTCCGTTGAACACTCCCGAGGACTTGCCGTCCAAAATGCCTTTGTAGAGCTCACGGCTGCCGCAATGGGGCTTTGCGTGGTCGATCGTCGTGTGGTTATCGACGTGTTGCCCGCCGTCGGTCACGTAGAGTCCGTTGAGCTGGCACTCGGAGCCCTCGCCGCCAAGCACCATCCTCATCTCTTCCCGGGCGAGCGCGCCGCCCAGCGCGAACGAGTACGTCGTCACGCTGCTGCTCCTCTCTTCCTGGAACTGGAGAGTGGCCAGGTGGAACGACCGCTCGCTTTCCGCCTCCACCTTGTGATAGTTGATCACCGCGCCCTCGCCCGCCACCACTTCGGTGACGGCGTTGGTGAGATAAACCCCCTCTTCGAGTCCGACGTACCCCTCGATGAAGCTCACCTGGCTGCCGCGACCGATAAGGACGAGGTTGCGGGGATGGGTCACGCGCGGGCGCTCGCCATTGCTCGCGCCGCGGCGCGGATTCGGCGCGCCCGAGGTCGTCACGTAGAGGAGGTAAACCGGTTTTTCTAGGAGTGTGTCCTTGGGGATTTCAATGTAGGCGCCGTCCTCCATGAAAGCCGTGTTGAGGGCGACGAAGGCGTGCTGCTCGTAAGGGGCGTGGCGGGCCAGGTGCTGCTCGAGCAACGGGGAACCGCTTGCCAGCGCAGTGGCCAGGCTTCCTGCCTTGACTCCCGCCGACAGGCTTTCAAGTTTCGAAAGCTCGGGACAGAACGCGCCGTTCATAAAAACCAGGCGACTACAACCCAGGTCCGCCAGAGGCGCGCGCTTGATCTTTGCCGCCAGGGAGGTGTTGAACTCGTATTCGGCTGGCTCGAAGGCAAGCCTCGCGATCGGGGCCACGCTCGTGAACTTCCATTCCTCGTTCTTCGAGGTGGGGAATCCGAGCTCCGCAAAGCGGTTCATCGCAGCCTGGCGAATCGGGCCGAGCCAGGCCGGTTGCTTGCCGGCAAGCCGCTTTTCGAGACGCTCGAAGCTCGAGAAGTAAACGTCCTGGTTTTCTTTGACGGCGATCATGGGTTAGAGATTCCTTGGTCAGGGATCGGCTGGGCTTCAGCAGCCCGCGCAACGGCGAGCGAGCCGCTCGCGTGATTCACGCCCGCTGCCCT
>QHZM01000077.1 GCA_003224665.1 Acidobacteriota bacterium | reverse complement strand
CCGGAGATGGTTCTTCAAGCGCACGACTTCGCCGCCAAAATGAATCTCTTGCCGCCCTCTTGTGAGAGTGACGTTCTCTCGAATCGAATAGTCCCCGCGGTCGAAGTCGCCGTTGTGATTGGTTTCGATGTCGAAGTAGCCGTCCACAGGCATGCTGAGCTCGGGAGGCGTCTGCGAGGCGACGTTGACGCCCGCGTCCGGAAAACTAAACGGCGCGCCGGAAAGAGACCCGCCGGTCTGGAGGTTCCACCCGAACCAGGTGTTGAACAGCAGGGTCGGCGAGACGGAGTAGCTGTGATTGATGGCGAAATTCTGTACGCGCACGTGGTTTCCGCTCGAATCAAGCGCAAGAATGTTGACCTTCTGGATCTGCGGAGGCTGTTTGAACAGGGTGTAGAAGTATCGGCCGCTGAGCTGATGCTTCCCGCGGTTGTAATCGATCTTCGTCATAAACTCGTCTTCGTTCGGGACGGCGCGCGGGCCCACGTAAATTAATTCGTGGCCGGGACCGTTGGGCGGAGGAATGGATTGCAGGAAGTAGGCGGAAGGCAGGCTGAATTGGGTGGTCGGAATCTGGTTATTCAGGAACGGCGTGCTTGTGACGGGGTCGACGAGCTGGATGCCATTAGGGTCCTGACAAATTCCGCTGACGTCGAATCCCCCAGGACAATAATCGGAGAAATCCCCGCCGCGCTCGGCTTGCGTAGGGACAAAGGCGATGCGGCCTTCGGGCGCCGTGCGAATGCGCGTCCCCTGGTAGGTCCCAAAGAAAAAGAGTTTGTCCTTCCGAATCGGGCCTCCGAGGCTGCCTCCAAACTGGTTCCGCTTCAAAGAGTCCTGGGTGGGAGCGAAAAAGTTTCGCGCATTCAGCGACCCATTCCGCAGGAATTCAAATGCCGAGCCGTGGAATTCATTCGTCCCCGACTTGGTCACGATGCTCACGGCCCCCGCGGCGGCATTCCCATATTCCGCGGAGAGGTTGTCGTCCTGAATGTTGAATTCCTGGATGGCGTCCGGGTTCGGGAAGGGAAGGTTGGTATTGATGTAGGTGTCGTTGTGGTCCGCGCCGTCAAGCTGGTAATTGACGGCATTGGGTCCGATCCCGTTGACGTTGGCGCGCTGCTCGCCAGGATGGACTCCTCCTTCGCAGTTGACGTCGCAATACGTGCCGAAGCTCGTGACATTCACGGTTCCTGCTGTTAAGAACACCAGGGACTGCGCTCGCCGGCCATCGAGAGGCAAGTCAACGACTCGCCTCTGATCGATAAGCTGCGTCACCGTGGCCTCGCGGGTACTCACCAGCTCAGCGTTGGCGGAGACCGTGACTTGCTCAGCTTCCCGTCCCACCTTCAACTCCACGGTGAGCGTCGCAGCCTGGTTGAGCGTCAGCGTGATGCCCTCTTGCAGGTAGTTAGCGAAGCCGGCCTTCTCGACGGTGAGCTTGTAGTTGCCCACTGGGAGGCGAGGAAACAGAAAGGCGCCGTCCGCCCCCGTCGAAACGGACTGCGTGAAACTCGTGTCGGCGTTTTGAACTGTCAACTTCGCCCCGGGCACCAAAGCTCCCGTCTGATCGACCACGGTGCCTCCCAGGCTGCCCGTTGTGTACTGGGCTGCTGCCGGAACACTTCCCCGGAATTTCCGTTTTGGTTTCCCGGCCGACCGATAAGGTACACCTGACCGCCTCAGCATGCAATGCTCCAGCCAGGTTTTTGAGTGCAAAAGCTTTTCGAGACCCGAGTCAGTCCGCCTATAAGGCTTGGCTGGCGTGGGGCTTCCTGCTTGACGGGAGAAATTGATGACGCGTAGCCCAGGCTAACAATTTACGAAATGTGGGTAGTGGGTCAGTTGGAATTTCCCTGCTCTGCTTGTGGCAGTATACTTGCGTTGGTCTGCTCTTCGTGGGACGGCTTCTCCCCCGGAAGAAAGTCGCGCCCAGCACCCTAATGGCTTGGGCCTGCTGCCCTCGCTTTCGCGATTAGCGGCCTCACGAAGTTCTCCCACGCACTCGTCGCGCAAGCCCAGTTCCCCTCGAAGCCGTGCCCATGCCACATCCGCTGGAATTTAATCCATTCGTCGGTCTTACCGGGCAAGTAGATGTAACCTTGGTTCATCGAAGGATCATAGTCATAGGACACCACATAAATGACTTGATAAGCGGGTCGCTCTCCCGGAAGCTTCGAATGGAACGACACTTTATAGTGCTGAAGCCCGGTCGGTCGTTCCGCAACGATGCCCTTCGACCAATTGATGATGAACCCTTCACGCCCCTCAACACCATTACCCCAAGTTCCCGGACCGGCAAAAACCTCAAACTGTCCGATTTCCGGGCTGGTGATCTCGACTGGCGTCGTGAGACCGACGCCTTCGATCGTGATCTTGTCCGTGTGCCATTTTGCGAACAGCGACATGGGCACAACTGACATGATCAGAAGACCCAAAGCGGCGACGGAAGTTCCCTTCATAACCACCTCCTACTGATGGCGTTAATTAGACCACCCAGAGTCCGGCGGGTCAACCTCGGAGCTGTCGACGTGTAACGCGTCACGATCTCTTCCGTCGATTTTCTCACGGTATTTTCCGGCTGGTTTCTCACGTCCCCTCTTGGTTGCGTAGTGAACCCATGCAGGTTTCGCCGTCGTTCCAAAATTCCGTAGGAAGCCTCCAAACTGAACCAGTACCGAAATGTGCCGAGCCTTGCTTTTTTGGCGAACTGGATTATGATTTTCTCTGGCTCAAGTTAGAGCTCCTTTTATCACCGGACAAGCCCGTCCAGATGAATCATCCTGAAAATTAGGAGGGCTCCGATTGATGTGGATGCATAGCTTGATCCAGCACCTGGTCCGGGCAAACCTCTTTTCCATTTCCTCATCTATCATTGCAGCGTCGGAAGAAGAGTAGGGTGTCTACATCCTGGACCAACCCAGATTTGGGCGCGCGCGTTTCACCGTCATCGTGCCGGTTGGGGCGACTCAACAATCGGATCCTATGGGGAGGTGAGTATGAACAGGCTTCTTCGAAACAGCATCCTCACATTTCTGGTTATCTCGCCCTGGGCACAGCTTTGTGCTCGGGACGTAACATTAATCGCCGGTACACTCGTGCAGTGCACCGTCAACGAACCTTCTATAATAGCGTCGGCTTTGTCAAGGGACACCTCCGGGTCCGCGAGCCGGGCGCGGGGTCAAGGGCGGTCCCGACGTACTTCATCGGGACCGTTCATCGCAGACCCTTGACGCCGTGAACGGCTCGCTCAGACTGAATTCGAGACGAAGCGCGGTTCGTAGAATCGCGCTTCGTCCTTAGAGGGTTCTTGGAACTCATCTCGACCCAGACTCGTTGCCTAGAATCCTGCGGTGAGTTTTGCTCTCACCAGCCATCTATGCGACCCCGACGCGTCGGGGCCATGATTCGTTTTGCGAACTCCCCTTTCAGGTGCAAGGGGAGGCAGGGCGCCCAATCAAAACGTCGGTGGACGAGTGTCCACCAGGGTTCGTTGCGGGCTGCCTGCGTGCGAGCCGGCGGTGCGCCTGGGAGCGGCTTCCCGCAGCTTCCAGTAGAGCCGCACCGCCAATTTGCGGGCCAGGGCCACCTTGGCCACTCCCGGACCCCGGCGGAATTTCAATCGCTGGTAGTGACGCCGCCATTCGGGATCGAAGCGCGAGGCCGTCTGCGCCGCTTCCACCAGCAGCCAGCGCATCATCCGGTTGCCCTGTTTGCTGATCGAACCCAGCCGCTGCCGGCCGCCGCTGGAGTGCTCGCGGGGATTCAGTCCCAGGTAACTCACCACCTTCCGGCTGTTGGGGAAACGCTCCACCGGCCCCAGCGTCAGCACGAACGCCAGCGCCGTCACTGGACCTACGCCTGGCTGCTCGATCAGGCGTCGAGCGGCGGGGCAATGCTCGGCTTCTTTCTCGACCGCGCGGTCCAACTCCTCGAGGGAAGGATTCAGCTGGTCCAGCAAGGCGAGCAGTTCCTGTCGGCGCCGACTCGCCCACCGTCCCAGCGCCAGACCTTCCAGTTCCTGGCGGCCGCGCACGCTCCACAGCTTCTTCTTCCGGCACACCCCCTGGCTCATGGCCAAAGCGTGCAGTTGGTTCTGCACCGAAGTCCGAAACTGCACCAGCTTGTGCCGGTGCCGGAGCAACTGCCGCGCGTCGCGCTCCGGGGGCGAAGGAACCCAGATGCGCGGGAACCGGTTCGAGATCAGCAGGTCCAGCAGGTGCGCCGCATCCCGCGTGTCGGTCTTCTGAAGACGAACCCGTTGGGCGCGGATCTTGGCCGCATCGCCCACCCACAACTGATGTCCCAACTCGGCCAGCATCCGCTCGAACCACTGCGTGCGTCCGGTGGCTTCGATGCCCACCCGCGCCTCCGACGGCAAGCCGGCATAGAACGCCCGCGCTTCTCCGTTTTCGTGCTCCAACCGCCGCTCGACGACCTCTCCCGTCTCCGTGTCGACCATCGCCACATTCTCGTAGCGCGAGTGAAAATCACATCCGATAATCATCATGTTCGGCTCCTTTCCTCCGAGCCTTGGTCGAGCTTCCACCACCAAGTCTACTCGCTCGAAGGGAGCCGACGCTGTTATCCCATCAAAACAAACCCAAATCGAAGCGAATTCGAGATGTGCCCAGAACTTTGTGCGCCAGAGCCTTCTGAACCCGACAGACCATCAGGCTGATTGAGGCGGACGCTTGGGGCGCTCGCGCTGCCCGCAGGCGCCGGCCCTTGTGGCGCTCTTCGCGCTCGGTTAGAATGACCGGGTGGGGAGTAAGCCCGCGTGGGGATCGGCGCCCGAATCGGTTTCGTCGAATTCCTTCGCGCCTGGCCGAAAATCCATTTCCCCAAAACTGCACCAGACGGATGCTTCGCCCTTCACGGAGCCAACTCCTCGGCTGCTTTGTCCTCCTGGCGCTGATCATTTGTCTGCTGCTCGTCCGTTACCTTCGCGTGCTATGGTGGAAAAGCTGAACTCATTCCGGAATGAAATGGCAAAGAGCGAAGAGTATCCGCTCGTCACCATCGTAGGGCCCACGGCGTCGGGAAAAACAGCCCTCGGGCTGTTCCTGGCCGAGCGGCTGAACGGCGAAATCGTCAATTACGACTCGGTCCAGGTGTACCGCGGTTTTGATATTGGCTCGGGGAAAGTGCCCGCCTACGAGCGGGGAGCCGTCCCGCATCATCTTCTCGACATCCTGGAACCCGACGAGGTCTTCACGGCCGGTGATTACCGTCGCGAGGGGATTCGCGTTGTGGCGGAGGTGCGCGACCGGGGGAATTTGCCTGTTCTCGTGGGCGGTACGGGGCTATACCTCCGCGCTCTGCTGCTCGGCCTCTTTGAGGGCCCGCCGCGCTCAGAGGCGCTTCGGGCGCGGCTTCGCGCCATCGCACAGCGGCGAGGCCGGGAATTCCTCCACCGCCTGCTTGAGCGGCAAGACCCGGCGGCCGCCCGCCGCATCGGGCCGCGCGATACCCAGAAGGCCATCCGCGCGCTTGAGGTCTGCCTCCTGAGCCGCCAGCCGTTCTCCGCATTACTCAAGCGCGGCCGGGTGGGCCTGCGCGGTTTTCGAATCTTCAAAGTCGGCCTGAACCCCGACCGGGCTGAACTCTGCCGGCGGATTAACCGGCGAGTTGAGCAGATGTACGCTGCGGGTCTTGTGGAAGAGACGCGCGCCCTGGTGTCACGCGCGGCCGGGCCTCCCGCCGGCATCAAGCCCCTTGGGGCCTTGGGCTACCGGGACGCCTGGGCGGTGCTTCGCGGAGAAATTAGCCTCGAGGAAGGCGTCGGCAAGACCCAGGCGGCGACCAGGCAGTATGCAAAGCGCCAGATGACCTGGTTTCGCCGCGAGGCGGGCGTCAACTGGTTCGCCGGGTTTGGGGATGACCCGCAAGTCCAGCATCAGGTCTTCGAATGGCTGCAAAGTGTCGGGTCAGTCGGAACGTTCGTCCAGAAGCGGGACAACTTCGCTTGGTCTATTTGAGCATAGGTCCGGGTGGTGGTGCCTCGCCCTGCAGAGAGAGAAACGATGGAGAAACAACCTCAGAATATCCAGGATGGCTTTCTGAATTCCGCTCGCAAGGAGAAGACCCTGGTCACGGTCTACCTGCTCAGCGGTGTCAAGCTTTCGGGCCGCATCCGCAGTTTT
>QHZM01000548.1 GCA_003224665.1 Acidobacteriota bacterium | reverse complement strand
TCGACAAAGTATAGGCCTTGCCGATACCCTGCTCCTCTGAATACCCGGGCCCATGCACTGTGCCGTGAACGGTCCCGGGTTCGCGGCCGATGTTTTCCATGATGTCAATCTCACCGCACTTGGGCCAGCCAACACCGGGGGATTCGAAATTAATGCCGAGCATCCAAAAGGCCGACCAGATTCCCTGTCCAAATGGGAGCTTAATGCGCGCCTCGATTTTGCCGTATCGGACCGAAAACTTTGCCAGCGTTTTCAGGCGTGCGGAGGTGTAATCTCCGGATGGAGCCTTCACAACCCGAATTACCAGGTTTCCCTGCCCGTCCAGGTAGGAATTTTCACGGTGGTCTGTGTAGACTTCAATTTCGTTGTTCCCCCAGCCACCACCGCCCAGATCGTAGTTCCACTTTGACGCATCAGGCGCAGCACCAGTAGGACCGCTGAATTCGTCGCTCCAGACGACCTTCCAGTCCGATTGCCCGGGGCAAGACGCAGGGGTCGACAATCCAACGCTGAGGATGATGCACGAGAGCCGCAAAACGACCCGAGTGATAGATTTGTTCATTGGACCGCACTAATACTAATTCTTTCCCGTTAAATCGCTTTCTGGCAAATGGCAGGCATCGCCGAGTTGGTCCCTGGCCTTGCGGCCTTTCGAGCCTGAAACAAGCAAGGCACAGTGTCGCAAGTTTGCTCGTCGCCACCTTATTTCGATATCTCTTGATGAACGCACATCCCCTCACTGATGGTCTGGATGTGCGCGCACCCTGATCTTGCCAAGAAGGAGGTCCAAGGTGTGCGAAACAAACCCATAAGCTCATTCGTCAGGAAAACCTAAACACTATCACAGAGTGGGAATAACTTCGCGTCGATCAGAGACGCAACTCCCAGTCATTAGGGAATGGGTTCACCAGTGGCATCCAATATATTTGGCACGGGCGTTCCTGGTCTTGCCTCGAGGGCAAGCACCTGTCCGGAAGGCAAGTCAGACCGCTTGAGATTCAGCACTATCGAGATCCGGCCGTCGCTCCCGCCTCGAACCGTCGGTTGTAAACGGCTGCGACCCACCCAAAACCGCGCTAAAGAGCCAACGTCTCCGATCCAGATGTTGTGCCCGCGAATACTTTCGATAAGCCGACGCTCGGTTTCGAGCTTGTAAGTCGTGTCCGTTGGGTGAATCAACAAACAATTGGTGGCGTTGTTCTCGGCGTTCGCCGTGATGACTTCCGCCCATACGTGGAGCGCTTCCTCCTGGTTGCCGGGCCGGAGGAAGTCTCGCGTCTCCAATTCGCCCCTCGAGTCGTCCAGATTGACCGGGACGACGACGATTCGCGCGTGCTCACTGCCCAGCGTCCGCTGCCGAAAACCAAAGTAAGGAAAGTTCGTCAGCACCCACTGCGCCGAAACGCTGGAATCAAAGACGTAGCCGCACTCTTCCAGGACGCGTAACAATTCATTGGGAAACCGCAGGTAACCGGCTCGAAACCCCACGGTCTGCTGGTGGAGGTCGCGGTCCAACAATTGCTTGCTGACTCGAACTTCCCCGACGATGGTCGGGTGACTCGGGTCATAACTGGCGGGAGTGACTTCAAAAGAGCCCACTGGAAAGTTGTCAAAGGAGAACGAATGGCTGACAGAATGCGAAGCTATCTCGAAGCCAAGTTCCTTCAGTTGGCGAACCCAGGCTGTGTTTTCCGGCATGTAGTAACCGATATCTGCGGCGTCTCGGAAATACTTCGTGGTCACGAAGAAGGTGCTTCGCACGCCCAGGGAGGCCTCCATTCGAGCGAAGGCGATGGAGTTTCAAACCAATTGATCCAATGACGCGCCGCTTCGAAGCCTCGCGCTAAGCGAGGGATCAGGGTCGTCTCCTTGAACCCGAGCCCGAGCGCGTACGCCAGTCCGCGTCCATAAGTGTTGACGGTCAGGGCCGCCTTGCCGTTCGCGTATCGTGCCAGCACTTGTGTCCCCGGACGGGGGGTGTACTCCGTGGACCAGACCGTTTCGGAGTAAAGCGTCGGATCCCCCAGAGAGATATCCCGCTCGTCAGGCCGGTTGAGGTAGCGCAATACGGGATCATCGGAGCCAGTGAACAGGAGGCGGAAGTTCGTTCGGCTCGTAGCAGCCTCAGCTATACCGAACAGAGGGAAGAACTTGTTGCCCTGGACCTGAGTCGATAGGAGGACCCCACCTCGCTCAACGTAGGAGTAAAGCGTTTCACGCTGCGAGGGTGTCAGTTGAGTGTTCGTTAGAATCCCTCCCGCAAAGATGAGAGGGCGATGCGCGGCCTGCACGACGTCGGAGGTGGCGACATAGGGGATGCCGAGCAACTCCAGGCAGTCTCGTAGGGCAGTCTGTTCTTGTTGAGCGTCGCGGCTCGAACCGACTTCGAGCAGAGCCACGCCCCACTCGGGTTGAGGGGCAGGACTTGGGTGTCCAATACAGGAGGCGCCGCCGGCGACAAGCCAGAGCACGCCGATTGTTACCCTCTGTTTCATCTCCAAATGTCTTTTGCCAGGGGATTGCCGTTAAGGTCCTCCGCGACCAATACGAGCCATGCGCAAGCGGCTACACTGGGCGCATCTCTCATGTGATACGGCAGGTCCC
>QHZM01000076.1 GCA_003224665.1 Acidobacteriota bacterium | reverse complement strand
GAAGAGGAGTCTAGATAAAAGAAGGAACAAGGTTTCCAATGTTTTCGAAAAGCATGAAGTGGGTTTCCATCGCTGTGTTGGTCCTCCTGGCAGTGTTATGGCCCTCGTCCCCGAGTTACCAAGTACTGTTGGGATTTGCGGCGGTTTGTGCAGGGGCTATCTTGGCCGCCCAGGCGAGCCGCGCAGGTAAGTATTTTTGGGAGGCCAGATACACGATGGTTTCGCGCAAGGTGAAATATGAGAATTAGGATTCAGCGAACTCATTGCTGCCGGGTCTTCGGCCCAAACAAGCCTTTAACCATATGCCTGGACGGATCTCGACGGCACCGTGTGGTCCAAGTTCATCGACGCGGTTCGTTCGTGAGGAAGACCCAAAATGGAATTAGATACGGCCTTTGAGTTTGCAGTGGTTCTAGCCTGGGAAGAATTGATGAAAGCTACCGCGCCATGCTCGGCACGGGTTGAGTGCCGCTGTGAACCTGGTACCTCGTTGGATTATGTGGGCGTCTGGTCGGTTAGAGCCGGGGGTTGCCAGGATTTGGTGTGCGACTACTGGACGCGGACTTCTCCGGCCCATGCAAGTGGGGTACGGTTCTCGAATGGACACTACTCTGATAATTTGGCTCAAAACCTTGACTTCATCATGAAGAACCAGGATCGGTTCACGCGTCGTGCCGATGCTTGCCGTGATGGCCTGGTTCAGATCTACCCGCCCAGTGGAGATGAACGTATAGAAGCCACCGCCTGGATGAGAGAAGTCCATGATACCGCCACTAACTTCGGCGGCGCTGCGGATGAGAAGATGCCACTCGCTAGGACGTCGTTAACAGATTGCAGCCTGGGAAGGGAGCTCCTGCATAGCTGTGAGCGTGGTAGTCCTAAGGACCAATTGCAAACGCAAGGGTGATGCCAATGGCAGACAAAATCAAGACGGGGACCATTCTCATCAAGGAGGGCGCCCTTTTGCCGGAATCCTTGCGGTTCGAAAGCGAGCCCTATTCGAATGGCTGGAGATTAGTCAAAAATCTCGATGGTGAGGGACTGGATCGAGAAATCCGCGAAGCGGGATGGACCCTTTTCTACATGGCTGGTGAGGTCCATGCGACCGTCGTTGGTTCTGGCTCAGAAAAGACCACACGGAAGGCAGTGAAGAAGGTCATCGCATACATGAAATCGGACAGACTAAACTGCTTAGAAATTGGGCAAGTGACCGTGAAGCGTTTCCTGGGGCTACCCTACGTGACTGTCTCTGGTCACCCGCGTCATGTTCAGGAAAGTATGTTTCTATTCCACAGCAAACGCCTCGCGGAATGGGACCGAGCCATATTAGCTGCCGCTTCCGCCTAGGCGTGGGGCTCAACAGGGAGAAAACCGTGTCGCAAAGAAATGGCGACAAAGTCAGGTTTGGCCGAGAACGCCAGCGCAAGATTCTCCTGCGGAAGCGTACTCGCGAATTGCGAAAGGCACTGGAAACAAAACAACCAAGGGCGACAAGTGCCGGGTCGGAAGATGAACCAACATCTGGTCGTTGACGGTCGAGCGGACCGGCTGGGCCAGTGGGGCTAAAAATGGTCAGCGCTCGCAGGGCCAGGAAAGTATTCTAGCATGTACATCCAGTATGCCGGTTTCAATGTTGCGCCCAGTTCTCGAATCTATAACTTTGACGAGTTCGACACCCAGGAGGCACGCGAATTTACCGTCGAAGTTCAATCCGAGACGTTTCGCTCGGGCCGTTTAAAAGTCCAGGATGGTCTGGACATCTGCTTCGCGCGGTTGAAGCAGGAATTACAAGGAGAAGCGCAAAAATCGCGCGTTGAGGCCCACCTGAGCATCGGAGAGCGGGACATCCAGGAATACTTGGTTAGAACGGCACTAGCCGCGCCAGCTGCTCGTAAACAAAACAGTACCGGATCGTTGACCGTCGAGCCGAATGAGTGGTGCCGGCCAGCGGGGCTGACCCCTATCGAGTTGAACGCGTCTTGTAATCATAAAAAATCAAGCCCCCTAAGAAGGAGGAGACCCCAAATGATCAACGCTCGCAGCTTCGTATTTTCAATTCTCGGGGCCGTGCTGTCAGCGGCGTCCTTAATTTGTGCGCAAGATGTGAAACCGTCTGAGGCGAGGGTGATCCTTCAGCGGCCGCCGGTGATCCAAGAACTGGAGTTGCAACCCCAAGGCTTTCTCGGCTTTTCGCTCCAAGAGGATCCGGTTTCGGCGCCTTTAATCTATGCGCCAGATCTTTCCCGGTACCGGGAGTTCCAATTTGGAATGAGCCTGCTCGAGGTAGCGAAACAGGCAGAAATGAAACCGTCTGAGGTGAGTACGATCCACCAACGTCCGGGGGTGATTCAAGAACTGGAATGGCGGGCCCAGCGCTCTCTCGCCTCTTCGCCCCAAGCGGACCCGGTTACGGAGGTCCTCTTCAGCTTTTACAACGGCGAGCTTTTTCGAATGGTGGTCCACTATGATCAGTATCGGACCAAAGGGCTGACCGATGAGGACATGGTCGAAGCTATTTCGGCGAGGTACGGAACCGCAACCAGGCCTGCGGCGAAGATCATCCTCTTCACTTCGTTCCAGGTGTAGAACGACAGCGAAAAGGTCATGGCGCGTTGGGAAGACTCGCAGTACTCGTTCAATCTGTTCTGTTCCTCCTACGAGCCTACTTTGGAATGTTGGTTTTTTCGAAACGGCTGGATGCCCTGGCTCGGACCGCCATCGTCGAAGCGATCCAGCTGGACGAACAAGAAGCTCCGCAACGAGAAATTGAACGTCAAAAGAAGCAAGACGAGGAGAACCACGCTGCGCAAGAGAACGCCAGACTAGTGAACAAAGCGACCTTCTTTCGCCCTTAATGGCGCAGACCAGCTAAGGGTTTCCTGATTTTGCACCGACGGATTTAATTACGCCTGAAGGCCCATGGGATAAGTCTTTATGATACAATCTGGAAAAATAACTGACGAGACCAAACCCCGTGCTGGTTTGACTTTGACAGTCCGTGATATGGCTCGAATCCTGATCGTGGGTGACAACAACTCTGACACAGAACGGCTGAAGACCGCCTTCCGGGAAGCCTGCCGGCCAATTTCAGACAGTCCCATAGTGCTGAGGCCGGCGGTTTCGGGCGATTTCAGACCTCAACGCATGAAAGGAGAAGCCAGATGACGTTTAGACCTCTTCATGATCGTATTTTGATCAAGCGAATTGAAGAAAAAGAAACCGTAAAGGGAGGCATCATCATCCCGGACACAGCCAAAGAAAAGCCGCAAGAGGCGGAAGTCATTGCGGTGGGTCATGGCAAGAAAACCGAAGAGGGGAAGGTGGTACCGCTTGACGTGAAAGCGGGCGACCGGATTCTTTTCGGGAAATATTCCGGCACCGAAATCAAACTCGCCGATGAAGAACTTCTGATCATTCGCGAGGAAGAGGTGCTGGGCATTATTGAATCCGCCAAGCACTCGGCGGCTGGGGGAAAGAGGTAAGGCGAGTTTGTGACTGACCCGCTGCTTGTCCCACCGAGGACGAGGCGGAGCAAATTCTGGGAGGAATGAAAGATGGCAAATGCAAAGCAAATTGTACATGGCGAGCAGAGCCGGCAGGCGATTCTGCGGGGTGTGAACAAGCTGGCGGACGTCGTGAAGATCACGCTCGGCCCCAAAGGCCGCAACGTGGTTCTGGACAAGAAATTCGGTTCCCCTACGATCACCAAGGACGGCGTGACCGTGGCGAAGGAAATCGAACTGGAAGATCCCCTCGAGAACATGGGGGCGCAGATGGTGCGTGAGGTCGCCTCGAAGACGTCCGACGTGGCCGGCGACGGCACCACCACCGCCACCGTGCTGGCCCAGTCGATCTTCCGCGAGGGCGCGAAGACCGTCGCAGCCGGCGCCAACCCCATGTCGCTCAAGCGCGGCATCGAGATGGCGGTTCGCACCGTGTGCGGCTACGACGAGACCCTGAAGGACGGCTCGAAGAAGCACATCAAGGGCGAACTCGACAAGCTCTCCAAGGACGTCAAGGAAAGCACCATGATCGCCCAGGTGGGCGCGGTTTC
>QHZM01000075.1:4293-7218 GCA_003224665.1 Acidobacteriota bacterium | reverse complement strand
ACATCCGTGAATGTTCCGTCGCCGTTATTGCGGAAGATCCGTGACCGCGGACTGTCCCCGCGTCTCCATTGCTCGAACGTCGTACCGTTCACCAAAAAAAGGTCCGGGAAGCCGTCGCCGTCATAATCGATCCACGCCACGCCGCCGCCCCCTTTGGCTTCGATGATATAGCGCTTCTCAGGGTCTCCGCTGGTCAACATGAACTTGATACCAGCCGTGGCAGGGACCTCCACGAATTGGTCCATGGGGGACCCGCGCTGGGCGACTCCAGAGGATGATTTCGCGCCAGGCTCTCTCGGCGCGGAACTCACAGGCCGCCGACCCGCCGGGGCAATGAAGTGAGCTGACCCGCCCAACGCTAAGACCGCGCAAACGGCCGGTCCCACTATGAAAGCGTGTCGCGTGTGTCTCCATTTCGTTGTCACAATCGCCTTTTGGTCCCCTGTGTTCGAATTACAGGAAAACCTCTCGCCCTGGCGGAAAGGAGCTGTACACCGCGGGTACCCAGGGCCGGGTATTTTCAAATTGACCCGGAGCGGGAATTCTCGGCGCTACGGTTGTTTGCCCGCGATGCCCGACTTCTGATTTTTCAGACGAAGCGCAGAGCAGATGCGATATTCCCGCAATGCATCGTCATTCTTCCCGGTTTGCTGGTAAATCCGGGCCAGGACGTAGTGAGCTTCGAGAGAATTGGGATTCGATTCCAGCGCCTGTTTGATTTCGGCTTCCGCCTCCTGCCATTTCTTTCGGGCCACCAGCACCCGCGCCAGACCGTAGTGCGCTTCGGGCGCCCGCTGCTTCAGGCCGGCGGCTTTTCGATACTCTTGCTCGGCGGCGTCGAGGTGTCCCCGGTTGAGCTCGATATTCCCGATGAGCCAGTACGGGTCGTAGAAGACCGGGTTGACCTCGACCTCCTTCCTGAATTCGACGAGTGCTTGTTCCATATTCCCCTGACTCTGATACGCGTAGCCGAGGTGGTAGTGGCCGAGGGGAAGGCGGGGAGCGAGCGCGAGGGCTTTCTTGAAATGTTCGATTGCGGAAACCGTCTGGTTGAGATTGTGATAAGCCCGGCCGAGCAGAAGATGGGCCTGGGCATTCTCGGGATCGAGGCTCGAACATTTTTCGAGCAATGGGATGGCTTCTGCGAGTCTGTTTTCGCTGAGCTCGATGAGGGCCAGATTGAAATAGTTCTCCGCCACCGTCGCATCGAGCTCGATAGCCCTTCGAAAGGCGGCCCGCGCTTCTTCATTCAGACCTTTCTTAAACAGCGCCGCGCCGAGCAATTGGTGAAGACGCGACGACTGGGGATACTGCTTGACCGCTTGCCGGGCCTGCTCCACCGCAGCCTCGATCCCTCCAGAGCGAACTTTGGAGATGATTTGATCTTCGAGGGCTTGTTCAGAATCCATCGCTCGCGCGGGGACGGCCAGGCGAAAGGAGAGCAGACAAAACGCCGCGCTGGCGAGAGCGAGATAAATTCGGCGGGAGTGACTCACACCTGGATGCTACTCGCGGCAAAAGGCGGAAGTCAATTTCCGCGCCCCCAGGAACTCGCGATTGCTTGACACGCATCTGAGGCCAAAAGGATAATGGGTCGCCTGCCGCGAGACTCCGAGCTCGAAGAGGATTAATCGAGATTTTCAGGCCTGCTGAAGATGGAGCCAATCGCTCGACCGCCGGACGACGATCCCCGCGAAGTCGTCAATACCAACTTCCAACGAGCGGCCGACCGTCTGGGTCTCGACAACGAGATGCGCCTCTTGCTCACCATGCCCTTCCGCGAGGTGCGCGTGGAAATCCCTGTCAGAATGGACGGCGGGGCGCTTCGCGTTTTCGTCGGCTATCGCGTGCAGCACAGCGGCGTGCGGGGGCCGTCGAAAGGAGGAATCCGGTATCACCCGTCCACGGACTTGAACGAGGTCCGCGCGCTGGCCTCCGCCATGACTTGGAAGACCGCCCTGGTCAACATCCCTTTTGGCGGGGCCAAGGGCGGCATTGCCGTGGACCCGGCAGAACTGACGCTGGCAGAGCTCCAAAGGTTGACGCGCGGGTACATTCGCCGCATTCATCTCCTCCTGGGCCCTTACCGCGACATCCCCGCGCCGGATGTGAATACCAATGCCCAGGTGATGACCTGGATCTTCGACGAGTACAGCGCGCAGCACGGATACACGCCGGCGTGTGTGACGGGGAAACCCGTCGAACTGGGCGGCTCCGAGGGGCGCGAAGCGGCCACCGGGCGAGGGGTATTTTACGTGACGCAGGCCTTGCTTAAAGACCTGGGCATGGCCCTGACGGGCGCTCGCGTGGCCGTGCAGGGTTTTGGAAATCTCGGCTCCTTTGCGGCCCGATTTTTCGCCGAGGCTGGGGCGAAGATCATCGCCGTATCGGATGTCAGCGGCGGGGTCCTCAGCGAGCGCGGGCTTGACGTGAAGGCCCTGCTCGAGCACGCGCGCGAAAACCGCACCGTCAAGGGTTTCCCGGGCGGCCAGGAAATCTCAAACGACAACTTGCTGTGTCTCGACTGCGACATCCTCATCCCCGCCGCTCTCCAATGCGTCATCACCAAGAAGAACGCCAACAGGGTTCGAGCCCGGGTCATCGCCGAAGGTGCGAACCTCCCCACCACGTCCGAAGCGGACGAGACCCTTGCAGCCCGCGGCATCCACGTCTTGCCGGACATCCTGACCAACGCCGGCGGCGTCACGGTGTCGTATTTCGAATGGGCCCAGAACCTCCAGCAGATTTTCTGGGACGAGGACCGCGTCAACGCGGAGATGCAGAAAATTCTGCTGCGGGCTTATCGTCAGGTCGCGGACAGGGCGGCCCAGGAGAAGATTTCCTTCCGGTCCGCCGCTTACACGATCGCCGTCGATCGCGTAGCCCGCGCCGAGTGATCGCGAGGGACATAAGGAGAATTGAGTC
>QHZM01000075.1:0-4246 GCA_003224665.1 Acidobacteriota bacterium | reverse complement strand
CGATCACGTGGCAGTGCTCTATCGTGGCCGGGACGCGGCCTTCCGGCTGGCCTCCTTTCTCGCCGAAGGGCTCGAACGCGGCGAGTCATGTCATTACCTTGCTCCGCGCGCTTTCCACGCCGGAATGATCGATGAGGTTCAAAAGCATGCGGGAGACCTTGACAGGTTCCTCGCCGCGCGCACCCTGCAGCTCCACGAAGGCCCGACCGAGGTTGAGCAGCTTCGCGGCTGGACGCAAGGGGTGTTCGAAGAGGCCGAGCGCGATGGCGCCTCGGCCGTGCGATGGCTCGAGGAGGGGACCTGGCACGCTCCCACGGGTTTTCCGGCGCGGCAATTCTTCGAAAACCACGCCCTGCTGAATTACCAGGTCAAGCATTATGTGTGCGTGGCGCTCTGCCAGTACGACCTCGAGCGGCTGGACCCGCCCCGCCTCTTTTCGGCCATCGGCGTGCACCGCCACCTGATCATCAATGACACCTTGATCCGCGACAACCCCTTCTACATCCCGGCCGAAAGGTTCATCCCCTTGAGTCCCGAGGAGAGAGAGCGCGACCTGGTCAATCTCTTCCGCGAGGCGGGGTTCGATGTGAATAAGTTCCTCGACGCAATCGTCGGCTTCGGGCGATTGCAACGCAGCCCTACGGCCGAGCCCTAGGCTGCTGCGATCGGGGCGCGCCTGGCGTGGTCAAGTCCCCACTCCGCGCGGTCGAGGGCTCCGGGCAGGTATTTCCGTACTTCTGTTTCCCCGAAATCTGCTAGAATGACGAAGTTACACTCACCACAACGACATGGACTACGACCAGCTGGCCAGCTTTCTCGAAGTCGCAAAGCAGCAGAGTTTTTCGCGCGCAGCCGAAAAACTTTTCCGCACCCAGCCGGCCATCAGCGCGCAGGTAAGGCTGATCGAGCAAGAGTGTGGTGAAAAGTTATTCGACCGTAGCGGAAAAAAAGTCCTGCTCACTCCGGCCGGCGAAATCCTGTCCCGTTATGCGCAAAAGATGATGGGCCTCCATAAGGAGGTGCTCGAGGCGATCGCGGAACTCAACCAGACGCCCCGCGGCAAGCTGTACATTGGCGCGAATGAGGCGACGTGCCTGTACGTCCTGCCCAAAACGTTTGCCAAGTTCAAACAGCTTTATCCCCTGGTCCAGATCAGCATCTATCGGAACTTCAGCCACAAGATCGTGCAGAAAGTCCAGGAAAACGCCGTGGACCTGGGCATCGTCACGCTGCCGCAGACGGCGAACAACATGGAGGTCATCCCGGTCTTCCGCGACGAGGTGCAGGTGGTTGTCCCGAAGAATCACATCCTGGCCAAGAGCCGCAGCGTGACGGTGGAAGAGGTGGCGCACCATCCGCTGATCCTCCCCAAGACGGGCCACACCCGGGTCGCCATCGATCGGCTCCTCCGCGCGTACCGCGACCACATTCAGATCTCGATGGAGCTGGCCAGCGTCGAGACCATTAAGAAGTTCGTGGGCGCCGGTCTGGGCATCTCGCTGATCAGCCGAACCTATGCCCAAGCCGAGGTAGCCGCCGGCGTGCTGAAATTGATTCCGCTCGACGGCCAGAAAATTCACCGGGAGCTCGGCCTGATTTACCGGCGCGATCGCTATCTCTCGCTTCCTGCCAAGGTTTTCATCGAAGTCGTGCGCGAATCGACCAAGGCGTCTGTTCCCAAATCAACTTCCACGACGAATACGATTCGCTAAGTGGTCCGGAGGGCGCGACAACCCTCCGGCCCGGGGCGAAGCGCGCGGCGCATCGCTCATGAGAAGCCCGGGCGAAAGGGACGCACAGGAGGAGACGGGTCTTGACGCAGGCCAAAGGCAAAAAGCCGCTGATCGTCATGAAATTCGGTGGCACCTCCGTGGGTGACGGGGAGCGCATGCGGCGAGCGGCCGAAATTGTACGAGAGCGTGCGGAGGCAGAGACCGTGGTCGTCGTTTCGGCGATGGGCGGCGTGACCGACATGCTGATCCGTGCGGCCCAAGAAGCCAGCCTGGGAGACCGCGAACACTGGAAAAGCGTCCGCCAGGAACTGGCCAAGCGACACCGGGAGGTGGCCGACCAGCTCCTTCCCGCGGGCGAGCAGGCCACCGTTTTGCCGAGGCTCGCCGAGCAGGTGGAGACTTTCGAACACCTCTGCTCGGGCTTTTCGCTTGTCCGCGAGGTGACTCCCCGCGCCATGGACACGCTGGCAAGCCTTGGCGAGTTGATGTCAGCCGCTTTGATGGCTGGAATCCTGAGGGCGCAAGGCTCGCCCGCCGAAGCTGTGGATGCCACGGAGCTGATCGTCACCGACGATAATTTCGGAAACGCTACGCCGCTCTTCGCCGAGACCAATGCCAAGACCCGGCAACGCCACGCAGCGCTTCGCCGTCGAGGTGTCATCCCCGTCGTGACGGGCTTTCGCGGGGCCACGCAGGACGGCACCTGCACCACGCTTGGCCGCGGCGGCTCCGACTACAGCGCCACCATCATCGGCGCCGCGCTCGACGCCGACGAGGTCTGGATCTGGACCGACGTGGATGGCGTTATGACTGCCGACCCTCGCCTGGTCCCCACGGCCCACATCATCCCGGAGATTTCCTATCGGGAGGCAATCGAGCTCTCCTTTTTCGGTGCCAAGGTGCTTCACCCCAAGACCATCCAACCCGTGATGAAACAAAAAATCCCCGTGTGGATCAAAAACACTTTCAATCCCTCGTGCCCGGGGACGAAAATCGGCCCTTCGACGACCAACGGCCAGCCCGGCGTAAAGGCCATCACCTCGGTGAGCAAGGCAGGCCTGATTACCGTGAGCGGCAAAGACACCATGAGTTTTGCCCGCCTCGCCGCCAAAGTCTTCGGCTCGCTGAGCCTCGATGACATCCCGACGCTGATGGTGACGCAGTCTTCCGCCGATAACGTCCTCTGTTTTGCGGTGCACGACGCCGACCTGCCCACCGTCAAGGCGAAACTCGAAAAGGCCTTTGAGCTGGAGATGCTCCACGACTACGTGGCGGCGCTCGAGGTGATGTCCCACGTCGCTATTGTGGTGGCCATCGGCGAAAACATGAAAGGGACCGCCGGGCTTGCCGGCCGCGCGTTTGGCGCCCTCGGCCGCCGCGGGATCAACATTATTGCAATTGCCCAGGGTTCCTCGGAGCTCAGCATCTCCTTCGCAGTGAAGTCCTCTGAGACGAAAGAAGCTGTCAGAGCCATCCACGAGGAGTTTAAGTTGTAGCGTAGTCGTCTTCGGGCGACCGTCACCCGGCGCGGCGCTGGACGATTGATCCTCACGCTGACGATGCGGGCAAACCAGAGTGGTGCCTGAGGGTCTCGGGCCCTGAGCAAGAATCGCGAGAACCATCGATGTCTTCCGCTTACCTCCAATGCATCGAAGAGGCCTGCCGGCAAAGGCAGGACTCGAAAAGAGAGGGGTACTCGTGCGCGGCGTGCGGGGGACTTCAGGACGTGAAGTACGAATTCGACCCGTTCAACCCGGAGGAGCTCCGCCGGGCCTGGCACCAGCGGCGGCTGAGCGGCGAACCGATTGACCGCAGCGGGGTCTGGCGGTTTCGCGAACTGATCCCGTTCGTCGAACCGGAGACGCGAATCATTTCGCTTTCCGAAGGCTCGACGCCGCTGGTGGGGACGCGGCGCGCGGGCTGGTGGGCCGGTCCCGTCCACCTGACGATCAAGCACCAGGGCAACAATCCCACGGGGTCTTTCAAAGACCTGGGCATGACCGCGTGCGTCACCCGCGCCGCATCGAAGGGCGTGCGCATGGTGGCTTGCGCCTCGACCGGCAACACCTCGTCTTCGATGGCCGCCTACGCCGCGCGCGCGGGGCTGAAGGCCCTGATCTTTGTCCCCTACCGTCAGATCTCCGCGGCCAAGCTCGCCCAGGCGCTGGACTTCGGCGCACTCGTCGTGGAAGTCGGGGACACATTTGACGAGGCCTTCAAGCTGCTCCGCGAAATAGCGCCCGAGCTGGGGTTGTATTTGGTGAACTCCGTTAACCCATTTCGGATTGAGGGCCAGAAAACTATCGTGGCGGAAATGATGGAGCAGCGGGCCTGGCGCCCGCCGGACTACATTGTCGTGCCGGGCGGCAACTTGGGGAACGCGTCAGCCATCGGCAAGGGGCTCCGCGAGCTGAAGGAGATGGGGTTCATTGAAAAGGTTCCTCGCGTGGTCGTGATTCAGGCCGCGGGGGCGAACCCCTTCTATCGGACGCTCTCCAGCGGCTCGCCCGACC